>JAFYGL010000440.1 GCA_017543165.1 Victivallales bacterium
CCTCCCTGGCGGCATAGCGCTTGGGAATCTCCTCCATCGGCGTCAGGTTGCAGCAGCAGCCACTGCCCGTGAAGAAGAATATGCCCAGGGTGGGATCATAGTAGCAGGCATGCTTCTTGAGGTAGTCCGTCTCCTCGTTGATGCTGTAGTGCATATCAAGCCCCTCGTTGATGGTGGACTTGTCCGCGCCGCTGCAGGAACGGGACTGCACCTTGTTCATGTCGCCGCCCTTCTGCCTGTCCGCCAGGCTGGCGCCGCCCATGACGCGTGGCCTGAAGGCAGTGCCATAGCAGTGTGAACCACGCTTGATGACCTCGTTTGCCACAGCTGGCCCGATGTTGCCCCAGTGTATGATGACTGGCGCAATCCAGGTGCTCTCGCCTGCAAATCTGATAATCTCGTTCTTCACCAAATCATAGTCTCTGCCGAATTCCTCAGCAGTTGCTTCCAGGTATGCCCTGTCAGGAAATTCGCTATAGGAATGGAATGACAACTTCAGCCAGTCCGAATTGTCAATGAACTCGCTCTTCCAGATGTCAGGCATGTCGCTCAGCACGAATTCGTGGTGGTCATTGTGGAAGAAGCAGTTCAGAGTTAGTTTCAGGCCATACTTGTCATGAATGTTCTTCAGTCCCTTCAGGTAGAAGTGGTCGAAGGCGCGGGCGGGACGCTCCTTCGCCAGGTCCGTGAAGAGGAAGCTATGGTCGTCAATATAGCAATTGCAGCGGCGGAAGGACTTCTTGTCCCACACCAGCGTAATGCTCTGTGAATATGTGCCGAATGGCGTCAGCACGGAGGCGGTGACTTCATTGAACTTCTGCGTAAGTTCAATTTCCGCGCGGAAAATACGGCCTTCCATTTCAGCAGGAACTCCGTTCACCTTGACGGGACGCCCGTATTCGGAAATGCCCTCGATTGTTACGGTAAGGCTCTTGTCTGTTTCCTTTCCGTGATTGTGATTCAGCACAGCGCCCTGCCTGAAATTCGTAATGTCCAACATTGATTTTTCTCCTGGTTTGTAGTTTGTGCTTGTTTAGGAAAAACTTGTCGTTATTATAAAGCACAAAATGCCGCTATCAAGTTGAATGAGTAATTAAAGACCTGTTCCCCATGAGGGTAGGTAGTTGAAAGCCGCGCAGCGGCGATGCCCGAAGGGCGCAACCATGTTTAACCCCTGGCAAGCGCCCGAAGGGCGCGCAGCCTGGGGGACGCGCCCACTAGGGTCTGCGCCTGGAAGGCGCAACAAAAACATGCCCGATGGTCATAATTATGCCCCGTCTTTGTCGCGCCCTTGCGGGCGCAAACTGTTGTTTGGCTTGTCCCCAGGCTGCGCGCCCTGCGGGCGCTTGCCAGGGGTTAAGCATGGTTGCGCCCTTCGGGCGTCGCCGCTGCGCGGCTCTCAAATACCTACCCTCATGGGGAACAGAGCATAAATTAAAGACCCAGCGACGGGATATCTGCGTTAATGCAAGGGATATAATTGAAAATGCCAGCAACTAGGTATATAGTTCTGGGCAAATTAGCATTCTCAACACAACAAGGGACAACAAATGAAAATCAACCCAGAAACACTCCAGATCACGGACCTTCGTTTTGCGGATATTGACGGAGCGCCAAAACGCTGCACGCTGCTGAAACTATACACGAACCAGGGCATTGTTGGCTATGGCGAGGTGCGTGACGCATCCAGCCGTACCTACGCGGCCATGCTTAAAAGCCGCATCCTTGGCGAAAATCCCTGCAATGTGGAGAAGATATTCCGCCGCATAAAGCAATTCGGCGGCGATTCACGGCAGGCGGGCGGCGTCTGCGGAATCGAAGTGGCATGCTGGGACATCGCAGGCAAAGCATGGGGTGTGCCAGTATGGCAGCTGCTTGGCGGCAAATACCGCGACAAAATACGCTGCTACTGCGACACGGATTCCGAAGGCGGCGGGCGTGACATGGGCAAGGCACTGAAGGAACGCATGAAGCGCGGCTTCACATTCCTGAAAATGGATCTGGGCATTGAATTGCTGATGGATGTGCCTGGTGCGTTGTGCGCACCGCTGGGCTTCCTCAAGACCATGAAGGAATACAAGCAGGTGTTCAAGACGCCGCATGGCTCCATCACCCCCAGCGCCATGCGGGGCGCGGCGTATGACTTGTTCAACACGGCTCATCCATTCACGGGCATTCACCTGACCGAAAAAGGGCTGGACTATCTGGAGAAATACATGGCAGATGTGCGCAAGGAGGTTGGCTATGAGGTGCCAATCGCCATCGACCATCTGGGGCATATTCCCTTGGAGGACTGCATCAAACTGGCAAAACGCCTGGAGAAATACAATCTTTCATGGATGGAGGATGCAGTGCCGTGGCAGATGACCAACCAGTGGGTGCGCCTGCACGAGGCCACCACCGTGCCGCTGGGCACTGGAGAGGACATGTACCTGAAGGAATCATTCAAACCCTTGCTGGAATCAGGCGCACTGGCAGTGGTGCATCCCGATATTCTGACCGCTGGCGGCATACTGGAGACCAAGAAAATCGGCGACATGGCGGAGGAATACGGCGTGCAGATGAACCTGCACATGGCGGAAAGCCCCATTGCCTGCCTGGCCGCAGTGCATGTGGCGGCGGCCACACGCAACTTCATGTCGCTGGAACTGCATTCCGTGGATGTGCCCTGGTGGGGCGATTTGGTGAAGCCCGCATTGAAATACGACGGCGGCTTCATTGATGTGCCAAATACGCCAGGCCTGGGCATTGAATCGCTGAATGAAAAACTCATCAAGGCGAAATTGCATCCTGACTTCCCAGAGGCATGGGCTCCAACCAATGAATGGGACAAGGAATGGTCCAATGACCGCCAATGGTCGTAAGTGGCGACGGGATCCCCGCCGTCGTAATAAAAATTTAAGGAGGCTCTTTCATGAATAATCTAACAGGCAAACTTGCCTTTGTCACAGGCTCCAGCCGCGGCATCGGGCGCGCGACTGGACTTAAACTGGCGCAATTGGGGGCAAAGGTCATATTCCATGGCACGCAAGCAGGGGAAAAACTGCTGTCGGCTGTTGCCGAGGCTGGAAACAACGCAGAATACCTGACCGCTGACTTCGGCAATATGGAGGCAGTCATTGCCTTGGCTGACACCCTCAAGGCGCAGGCATTGATACCAGACATTCTTGTATTGAACGCCTCTGTGCAAAGCTATACTGGACTTGCCAAATTCGACAACGCCGAATTCATGCGCATGTTCACCACCAATGTGCAGAGTTCCTGCATCCTGCTGCATGAATTGTTGCCAGAAATGCGCAAGAAGAATGGTGGCCGCGTCATATTTGTTGGCAGCATCAACGGCATACAGCCCGCCTCCAGGCTGGCGATATACGGCGCCACCAAGGCCGCATTGATGAACATAGCCCAGACCGCCGCCCTGGAAAACGCACCTTACGGCCTAACTGTAAACACAATTCTGCCTGGCGTAATCGAAACAGACCGCAATGCCGTCGCATTGAGCGACCAGGCATTTGCCTCAAAACTCAAGGAGCAAATACCAATGCACCGCTTCGGCACATCCGAGGAATGCGCCGAATTAATCGCATTCCTCGCCTCCGATGCGGCATCCTACATCACGGGCGCGGAAATCCCCATCGCTGGCGGCTGGCAACTGTAAGTCAAGAGGCGCAGTTTCAACGCAGAGACGCAAAGTTTTTAACGCAGAGGCGCAAAGACGCAGAGACGCAGAGATTTTTCATAGAGATGCTCTGTTTCCCATGAAGGTAGCTAAATAGGGAGCCGCGTTAGCGGCGATGGAAGCTAGCCGTGGGTGGAGCGAGCGCCGCAGGCGCGAGCGAAACCCACGGATGTGCCATGCAAAGGTTCTAGCCGCGTTAGCGGCGGCAGATAGAATGCCTTGCCATAATGATTCTTTCGCCGCTA
>JAFYGL010000441.1 GCA_017543165.1 Victivallales bacterium
GTGAAGGCCGTACCAGCGGTGGTGGCCAGCCAGTTTCTCCTTGGGGACAGTTGGCAAAGGGCTACAAGACACGCAAGCATAAGAAGGCGTCTGATCGCTTCATCATTCAGCGGAGGAAGAAGTAATGGGTGCAAGGTCAATTAAGAAAGGTCCTTTTACGGACGAACACCTGATGAAAAAGGTTGAGGCTCTCAACGCAGCCGGCGAGAAGAAGGTAGTCAAGACCTGGTCGCGCCGCTCCATGATACAGCCTGAATTCGTTGGACACACATTCGCGGTCCACAATGGCAAGACATTCACCAATGTGTTTGTGACTGAAAACATGGTCGGCCACAAGCTGGGCGAATTCTCTCTGACTCGTATATTCAGAGGCCACGGCGCAATCAGCGGTAAGTAATCTACCGAACTGACGCACAAAGCGGGGGCGGAATTTCCGCACCCCGCCTTTTTAGTTTAATCCTAGGTATCTAGATATCTAGGCATCTAGGTATCTAGGGGCTACCAAAATTAATAGCATTATATGAACATAGATGAAGTCATTGAAAAGGCAGGTGTTCTGGTTGAGGCGTTGCCGTACATACAGCGTTTCAATGGTGCGCGTGTGCTGGTCAAGTTCGGCGGCAGCGCCATGGAGGACCCAGAGGTCACCAAGCGTGTATTGAAGGATATTGCGTTCATGGCGGCGGCTGGCATGAGGCCTATCATCGTCCACGGCGGCGGCAAGGCAATCAGCGCCGAACTGAAGAGGCTGGAGATACCCACACGCTTTGTCAATGGCCTGCGATACACATGTCCACGCACAATAGAGGTGGTGGACAATGTGCTGCACAAAGTCATTAATGCTTTCCTGGTGGAGACTCTTTGCGGCTACAAGGCCAATGCCAAGGCCGTGTCAGGCAAGGACATATTGCGGTGCCGCCGCATAATGACGCCTGATGCCGCTACAGGCGAGATGCTGGACATTGGCTTCGTTGGCGAAGTGGTGAATGTGGACACGCAGCAGATAGACTGGATGCTGAACCGCGGCGAAATACCCGTGATAACGCCGCTGGCCTGCGACATGTCTGGCCAGGTGTACAACATCAATGCAGACATGGCGGCATGCGCCATAGCCGCCCAGTTGAAGGTGGAGAAACTATGCTTCCTCAGCGATGTGCCTGGCGTGCTGCGGGACCCAGCAGATGCAAACTCCCTCATCTCCACGATACATGTTGACGATATTCCTCAACTTGCCAAGGAAGGCGTTATTTCTGGCGGAATGCTGCCTAAACTGGACAGTTCTGCCCAGGCGGTCAGGGCAGGCGTGGGCAAGGTGCACTTGAATGACGGGCGCCTGGCTCATTCTCTGCTGCTGGAGATATTCACCGACCATGGCGTCGGAACTGAGATTGTACCGTAATTGTTGGAGAACTTTGACTATGCAGGAGATTACATCGATAGGTTTGCACGGAAAATCCTTGCTTAAACTGGCTGACATCACGGACCAGCAGATGCTGGCATTGGTGAATGCGGCAATCGCATTGAAGGCCCGCAAGAAGGCTGGCCTTCATATTCAGAATCCGCTTATCAAGGGAAAGAACATAGCGTTGATATTCGAGAAGTCATCCACCAGGACCCGTTGCGCCACTGTAAATGCAATCAGGGACGAAGGCGGCAATGCGGAATACCTGGGTACAGGCGACATCCATTTCGGCAAAAAGGAATCCGTGAAGGACACTGCTCGCGTGCTGGGACGCATGTTCGACGGCATACTGTACCGCGGTTTCGCGCAAAAGACCGTGGAGGAATTGGCCCAGTATTCGGGCGTGCCTGTGTGGAATGGGCTGACCGATTCCTGGCATCCGACGCAGATTCTGGCGGATTTGCAGACCATGCAGGAGCATTTCGGCTATTTGAAGGGGCTGACACTGGCGTTTGTGGGCGACGGGCGCAACAACATGGCCAACTCCCTAATGGTTGGCTGCGCCAAGGCTGGCGTGAACTTTGTGGATGTATGCCCGCCAGAACTCTCGCCAGAAAAAGAGGTCGTGGAACTGGCCACTGGCATAGCACAGCGCAATGGCTGCACCGTGCGCGTGTCCCATAGCCCACAGGATGGCGTCAAGGGCGCAAATGTGCTTTATACGGACGTGTGGGCTTCCATGGGCGAAGAGGCGGTATTCCAGCAGAGGCTGAAGCTGCTTAGCCCGTTCCAGGTGGATATGGCAATGTGCCAGCGCACTGGCAATCTGGAAAACGGCAAGCTCATTTTCCTGCATTGCCTGCCTGCTTTCCACGACGCCAATACCGAGGTCAGCAAGAACACAGGCGCGCTGGAGGTTACGGACGAAGTGTTCGAGGCTCCCTTCTCCCACGTCTTCGATGAAGCGGAGAACCGCCTCCACACAATTAAGGCGATGATACTTGCCTCGCTGATTTAAAGGGACTGAA
>JAFYGL010000442.1 GCA_017543165.1 Victivallales bacterium
ATACCACCCATGCATTATCAGCACCTACAGCAACGGCATTGAGTTTAACGGCACTGCTGAAATCAATGGGCTGCACGCATATCCCCCCGTGTCCAAGAACAAGAAGCGGGCCTCGTTCGGCAAGGTGGTCTCATACTTTGACAACATAAGGCGCGTGGGCAACAGCAAGGGCAGGGCACCAGCCATCTCGTACATCACGCCTGGCTACAACAATGGCGACTGCGGCTCATTCAACAACAGAATATACACTTTTGACGAAACACGCACGGAATCGCTCATCGCAATAACAATGGGCTCCAGAGGCACGGAATTTTATGTGTGGACAGGCATTCATTATCCTGAATTGTACATTGGCAACAAGGAATGGTGCCTGGAATTGAAGGCATTGGAGCCCGTTCTTCTGTCAGATGACGCCTGGGATGCCAAGACCATGAGTGTTTCCAGCAAGAATGTGCGCTGCCAGGTCAAGTACGTGGGCAGCGAGGTGTGGATTTTCGCCTGCGGTGCCATTCAAGGCACTGTGGACGCCACATTCAGCATTCCCAAACTGGGCGGCAGGAAACTTCATGTGTTCAGGGAGGGGCGCACAATACAGGCTAATGGCGGCAAGTTCCATGACAAGTTCACAAACTACGATGCCAGGATATACACCACCGATGCCAGGGACTTCGGTCTGAAGACGCTGAAGCAGGTTGAGGAGGAAATCGAGGCGGTGCACAGGTGCCAGAAGAAGGCGGGCAACCTGGCGTACCAGAGATATGAAGGGGATTCGCTGGAAATCAAGGCGTCAAGCAACCGCTTTGGCTCGAGGCGCAATCCAGAGAATTGCCTGTGGCATGTGACCGACGGCGTCATCGAAGGCGAGGTCGCCCCCCGCGCCCACGGCAAGGCTGGCACGATTGTGTGGTTTGCCTCCGCCAAGGCAAAGCCGCCTCATTGGCTGGAGTTCACTTTCAAGGAAAATCAGAAAATCGGTCGGGCTGTTATCTATCCTGTAAATGACTGCGTCGAGGAGTACGAGGTGCAAATCCAGGAAGGCACCGAATGGCACACCATAGCCAAGTGCAAATGCGATGGAGGCGCAAGCCAAAACTGCAAGTTCAAGCCCGTGAATGCCAGCAAAATCAGGATTTGCCTGACTGCGGTCAAGGCAGGTGAAGTGGGATTGCGCGAGGTGGAATTCTATGGAGAATAAGATGAGATTGAGTGTATTTGTTTGTGTTTTGCTGCTGTTGGGCGCCTTTGCGCAGGAAATCGTCCCTGTGATGCATCTGGAATTGCGGGATGAGGCAAGTGCCTTGAACAGCAAGGGAACTGGAAAAGTGAAACCAAAGTTCATACGCCCCGAAAACATTGAATGGGTGGAAGGCAGGAGCCAGGGCCGCAACGCAATCAGGTTCAAGGCATTGCCTGACAGGAAGGCAAAGAGGGTGTCCTCGTGCATAACTCTTCCCACTGAAGGACGCAATGCAATTGACTTCACCAAGCCCTTCACCGCCACAATCTGGGTTAAGCCAGACAAGACCATAGATACAAATGGCAAATACTACATCTTCTCCACGTTCTCTGGAGACAAGGGCAGCGGCCTGGCAATCTCTTACGGCTGGGGGCGCATGCGTGCCGCGTATGGCGATGGCAAGAAGGAACTGGAAGTGGCGCAAGCTGGCGCCAAAATTGAAAACGGCACTTGGAACCACGTCGTAGTCGTGTATGACGGCGCCAAGATAAATATGTATGTCAATGGCCTGCTGTGCGCATCAAAGGAGGGCAATGTCCAGCCTCCAAGCGCAAGTGCCTGGTCCCTAGGCGCGTTCCTCAATGGCTATTCAGGGCAGTTCTTCGGTTGCATGGAGGACTTCTGCCTCTATGACCAGCCCCTTTCAGCCCAGGACATCCTTCAGTTGGCAAAGCAGTGACGTCCATGTGGGCGCTGAAGTTGATATTGGCACGGTGGTGGTGTCCATGTGGGCGCCGAAGCGGCGCCCACTCAGGTTGACCAACTTGCATGCCTTCGTCTGTTGGAATTTGGCTCAGGTTGGCCAACTTGCTGGATTTTGCCTGTTGGAAATTGGCTCAGCTTGGCCAACTCGCTGGATTGCGCCTGTTGGCTTCCCGCACAAGTTGGCCAACCTGTGCGGAGGAGCCTAGAACTTGGCATTATAGGTTGCTCAACCTGAGTGAGCGCCGCTTCGGCGCTCACATGGACGCCACAACCGCGCCTGCGTCAACTTGGACGCCCCAACCGTGCCTGCGTCAACATGGACGCCCCAACCGCGCCTGCGTCAACGCGCCTAGTTGTTGAAGCCTATGCCGCGCTTTTCGTCGCCCAGGTTCTTGTATGAGCCGTAGGAATCGCGGGATTCTGCCTCCAGGCGCAGGGCGTCTATGATTTCCTTTGCTGTGAGTGCGGAATCATCCAGGTAGAAGAGTTGCTGGCGCACATTCCTGAAGTCGGATGGCGTCAGGCGCGCGATGGCGTGGAGCATTTCCTTGTCCTCGTCTGTGAGTTCTGGGGCATTCAACGGCGCGAAGTATGTCTTGTAGAAGAGTTCCTTGCCTGCGTCGTCCAGAAAGTCGAAGTGGAGGCGGAATGTGAAGCGGCGGAGTGCCGCTGGGTCAAGCTTCTGAATCAAATTTGTGGAGACGGCGAATATGCCGTTGAAATTCTCCATTTCAGTCAGGAGCGTGTTTACCTGTGAAACCTCCCATGAGCGCTGTGCGCCGTCGCGGGAGGAGAGCATGGAATCGCCCTCGTCGATGAAGAGCATCTCGTTGTTCTTCTCCGCCTCGGCGAATGCCGCCGCAAGCAGGTGCTCCGTGCCGCCCACGTACATGGACAGCAGGTCGGATGCGTTCTTGATATTCAGTTTCTTGCCCAGTGTCTTGGCAAGATACTTGACGAACTCGGTCTTTCCACTGCCTGGCACGCCGTGGAGCAACAGGTTCATGCGTGGCTTGTCACGGCCAGACTGGCCTGGCTTGTCCTTGGCGTTCAGGAAATTCCTGCACACCTGGATTATGCGCTCAGGGCTGATGCCTGACTTTATGTTGAGCCCTTCCAGCGAGTAGTCCCTGGCAGGTTCGAGACGCTCGTCGTTGGGTTTGCGTATGCCCAGGAGCGCACAGTGCGCCTTCAGGAAAGTGAGGACGCAGTCGTCGAAGGACTTACTTGCGTCGGCTGCCACCAGGGCGGCTGCGTTCTTCACAGCCAGGGCGATGCCGCCTGCATTCACACGGTACCTGCGGGACACCTCGTTGATGAACTCATCGGACAACTTGCCTTCGCAATTCTCCTTCTTCAGGCAGTTCTCCCAGATGTGTATGCGGTTTTCTGGAAGGAGTTCGTCGAACAGCACCGAGTAGTCGAAGCGTCTGCGTGAGGATTTTGCTATGGCGTCCTGCTGGGAGTTGCATATCCATATTATCGTGTGGCGGTTTTCGTCGATTACCGTGTTGAGCTGCCCCTTTGTTTCGGAGCCATTGTCCTTTGACATGAAGAAGCCGAAGAATCCGTTTGCACGGTTTGCCTCGATCATGTCGTCGCATTCGTCCACCACCAGAATGCACTTGTCAGGATCCAGCTGGCGTTGTGCGGCGGACAATGCGGCGTAGCGGAAACTGGCGGAGTATGCACTGCGTGTGGTGGAGTCCTTGTCGTTCTGGGCAATGAAGTAGAGGTCCTTGCCCAACTGCGCCGCCAGCGACAGTGCAAAACTGGTCTTGCCTGCGCCTGCCGCACCATAGAGCAGGATGGACAACCCATTGCTGGCTGGTTTGCTTTTCACCATTTCGGATATGATTCTGCCATGTTCCTCTGCGATTTTACCATGGAACTCCCAGGGCAGAGCCTCCTCTGTGGACTTTGTCCAGAAACGTTCAGAGAGGGCCTGTGTGCTGGTGCCAATCAGGAAACTCATGAAACTGCGGTTCAGGTCGCCGTCCTCGTCAATGATGCCGAATCTATGTAGGTTCGCCTTGTCGGACAGGTATGTGCCCACCTGGTATTCGTCAATGCCCGCTGCGATTGCCAGTTTGCGTGTGTTGAATGTGTTGCGATATGTGCTCACTGCGAAGTCCCCCAGCTTGAGGTTGTCGCTCGCTTCTATGAAGAATACCAGCATGATATCGCGCTCATGTTCGTCCAGACCAAGGTATTTCTGCATTTCCGCGACGCGTTTCTGTAACGCCAGCTGCTGGAAATCCTTGCCGTTTATTATGGCGTTGTATTCTTCCACGCGCTTGTCCATTATTTCTGCCAGCACTTCCCAGATGATATTGCGGTTGGGGATGTCCTTGTAGAGTGCCTCAAGCAGTTCGCTGTTTTCGCGGCAGCGGCTGCGCCTGCGGTAGCCTCCCGTGTTGTCGTCTATGAATTCTGCCTGCCTTGACTTGGAGGGTATCAATTCGTCCATCAGTTCCTGGAATTCATCAGTTTTGATGTATTGTGAAACGGTATTCCAGATGTCGTCGTAATAGACATCCTGCGGACCCGCCTTGTGGAAAATGCGTCCCATGACAAGGCAGCGGTTCATCGCCATATAGTGGTCGATGTTGCCTCCAAATAGGCGTTCCCATTCCAGAAGTTCATATTCGCTCCTCTTGCTTTTGCTGGCCTTTTTTGTGCTTTCCATTTGCTTTTCCTTTTCTGTCGTTGCCTTGGCGTCTGTCTTTTTCATAATTCCTCTTTGATATGTGTTTGGTTGGCGGCAAATGCCGCAAGTTGTCTTTGTCGTTTACCTATATTACGTTACTTAATGCCCCCGCCTTTCACATAACGATGATTTTTTTGAATTATTTGTGGACTGTGGGCTGTGGACTGTGGAGGATTGCCTCTGGCGTGGCGCAGGTGATGTGGGCGCCGAGGCGGCGCC
>JAFYGL010000443.1 GCA_017543165.1 Victivallales bacterium
CCTTGCCAGTTCCCTGGCGCAGATAGAGAAGATGCCAGAAACCACTTTTGATGAAATCATAAGCAAGTATGTTGAGATGAACGTGGCGCATCCATTCCGTGAGGGCAATGGCAGAAGCACGCGCATTTGGCTGGATCTGCTGCTCAAGAAGAAACTGAAGAAATGCATTGACTGGAGCAAGATTGCCAAAAACGCATATCTTGCGGCAATGACCGATAGTCCTGCTGACAGCACAAAAATTCGCGAACTGCTGCAAAACGCCCTGACTGACAAAATCGACGACCGAGAAATGTTCATGAAGGGCATTGACTACTCATACTACTATGAGAGCGACGATGCGGCCATGGAGCCCTCGGATCTTCATCAAGACTAGAGCAAGTTACAATCCCCCCTTATTAAAACGTGGATTATATCTATTTGTATTCCACGGTCACATCATCCACTGCAAATTCGCTTTTATAGTTTTTGTTGATGTAGCTAAGTCCAGTAAGGCGTTCGGTCTTTGCGTCATAAACCAGATATGATTCACCTGCCCCCTTGGCATCCAGGGCGCCGATGATGATGCAGTCAGGATGGAACTGATTGAACTTGAGCTGAACTTTGTTTTCTGGAATCAAAGCCTTGCCAGACTTGCCGATGGCGGAATATGTCAGGGTACGTGTTTCCGCCTCCCAGCTCATCTTGACAATGCACTCTTCGGGCTGTATTCCAGAACTGGGCTTGGCTATTTCCTTGTAATCAGTGCCTTGATATACGCCACATACAGGACGGTTGCCATCTCCCAGGCGAATGCGTGCCTTGACCTGGCGGGCAGTCATGCCCTTCACTCCAATCCCGACAGCAAAACCTGAATAAGCCCTCAGACTGATAGGCGTCAATTTGCAACTGAAGGAAAAGTCCCCCTGTGCGGCAGGGATTTCCAGTAGATATTCCACATTTTCATTTTTGCCTGCGGCTAAGCGTCTCTCGTCAATCTTCGCAGGAGCGACAGAAAAGTCCCAGGACAAAACCCGCGATTCAGCAAAAGCCGATATTGCGACACCAACCAACAGCATCATCCATTTAAACATATTGCGCATCTTCATTACTCCTTGTTGTTATTTTTCTTCCAGAAAAAGTTCCTTGCACAAATCATCCATCCTACGTCGAACAACGGGTGAAGTTGCTGCTGAAAAGAATGCGACACCTGGCATCATGGGCGCCACGCGTCGTATGAGTCTAAGCTGCTCTGCCAGAAAGTCTGCATGGCTTTCAGGCGTGTTCCAGCCCTTGTATGTATCCTTGCTTGCCAAACCAATGATGGTCTTCTCTGCCACACCTTGCTTTATCAGCATTCTAAGCTGCGTCTCAAGTTTCTCCAAATCCTTCTTTCTTGACTGGGCATTTCCATCGGTGTAGTACAATTCCACCATTAGCAAATCCACTGTTCCGTCTAGAACCGCCTGTTTTACTGGTTGCTGAACAGAGGCGCCAATATGCCACAGTGCACGGAAGCCCTCAGGCTTGCGCTTGCTGACCTCCCGCAATGTGGGAATGAACTGCTCGGATTTCCAAGTCCCGCCCAGTTCATCGTACTGGAAGCCGTCATGTCCTTTCATGGCGGACACATAATATTCAGCCTTTGTATTGCGGGCCACAATTGGCAGGGAATACGCGCCACGCCGCTGCCAATCCTCCTTGTATTGAGCTGGTGGATTGGCCATATTAGCGTACTCCAGGTCATTGGCAAAGCCATACCAGAGGAAATATACTGGCTTCCTTGTCACATAGAGCGGGAATTCCAGGCGATTGTCTGACATGTCGCCATCATCTTGGCAGCAAAGTTCGACTATTGCGATGTTTTTACCGCAATCCTTGGGAGTGACATCAAATATCACCC
>JAFYGL010000038.1 GCA_017543165.1 Victivallales bacterium
ACAGTCCACTGCCCACTTTAGTTGAGGAATTGCAATGTATCTTTGCATAAAGTCGATTTTGCTGGGAATAGTCCAGGGCATTACGGAATTTCTTCCGATAAGCAGCACTGGGCACATGATAATTGTGGACGAGTATCTGAAACTGCCGCCAGGTTTCAGGGAGACCTTTCTGGTTGTGGTGCAGCTGGGCTCGATTTTGTCGGTGCTGGTGTATTTCAGGAAGAAGCTGTTTCCTGCGGAGATGTTCCAGGGCAAGGAGGGCATGGCACATACCTGGAGCCTTTGGTGGCGCGTGGCGTTGGGCGTTGTCCCTGCAATCGTGCTGGGCGGTTTGTTTGGCAGTTGGATAAAGGCGAAGTTGTACAGCACGATTACTGTCGCCATTGCCCTTGCCGTTGGCGGCGTTGTGCTGATATTGCTGGAACGGGGCCGCTACCAATCCAAGTACACTGAAATACGCGAAATGCCTCCATTGCGTATATTGGGCATAGGCCTGGCTCAGGCTTTCGCCATGATACCTGGCGTTTCGCGTTCAGCAGCCACCATCATTGGGGCCTTGCTGCTGGGCATGTCCAGGGAATTGGCGGTGGAATATTCCTTCTATCTTGCCATACCCACAATGTTTGCCGCCTCGGCCTACAGCCTGCTGAAGGAAGGGGCTGCATTGAATGGCGGCGAATGGCTTGCCGTGGCAGTGGGCTTTGTTGTGGCGTTTCTGGTGGCATGGGGCGTGATTGCCATGTTCATGGCGTACATACGCAAGCGTGATTTCCGCGCGTTCGGATGGTATCGCATCGCGCTGGCTGCCGTGCTTCTTGTTTGGCTTTATTTCTGCAGGAGATGAAAAATGGGCGTGAATGACATTGTATCTGAAATCAACAGACTGCGTGCTGAAAAGAAGGCCGTCATACTGGCGCATACCTACCAGCCAGCCGAAGTGCAGGAAGTGGCGGATTTTGTGGGGGATTCATACGGCCTCAGCGTGAAGGCGACACAGGTCCATGAGGCGGAGTTGATTGTGTTCTGCGGCGTGCGTTTCATGGCGGAGACTGCGGCAATACTGAATCCAGGGAAGAAAGTCGTTATGCCCGACGCCAGCGCGGGCTGCCCCATGGCGGATATGATCAGCGGCGAGCAATTGCGCCAGTTCAAGGCGCAGCACCCTGGAGCGCCAGTGGTCTGCTATGTGAACAGCACCGCCGAGGTCAAGGCGGAAAGCACGATATGCTGCACTTCCTCCAATGCGGTGAAGATAGTTTCCTCGCTGGGCGATGTGCCTGAGATATTGTTTGTGCCAGACCGCAACCTGGGCCAGTTCGTGGAAAAGCAGCTGGGCAGGAAACTGGTGCTTTGGAATGGCTTCTGCCCGATACACAATGCATTCACGCTGGAGGCGCTGCGTGAGGCGAAGGTGGCGCATCCGAATGCCAAGTCCATGGTGCATCCCGAGACACGGCAGGAACTTCAGGCTGAGGCGGATTATATCCTTGCCACTGGCCAGATGCTGGATTTGGTCAAGAAGGCAAGGCAGGGCGAATACATCGTTGGCACGGAATGCGGCATCAATGCTCCGTTGAGGGAGGCCGCACCCAATGCACGCTTCTTTGATGTGAACCCGCCACTGGTCTGCAAAGACATGAAAAAGACCAGCCTGGAAGGAATATTGCGTTCACTGCAGACTGGCGAAACGCCCATTGCCGTGCCAGAGGACATCGCCAAGAAGGCGCTTGCCTCAATACAGGCCATGCTGGCCGTCAAATAATTTCAATGCAGAGTTTTTAACGCAGAGGCGCAGAGATTTTAACGCAGAGACGCAGAGGCGCAGAGATTTTAACGCAAAGACGCAGAGACGCAGAGATTTTTAGTTATTGCTTTGTTCCCCATGAGGGTAGGCAAACAAGGAGCCGCGTAGCGGCGAAAGAATCATTCTGGCAAGGCCTTTCCTTCTGCCGCCGCTAACGCGGCTTGAACTTTTGTTTGGCATATCCGTGGGTTTCGCTCGCGCCTGCGGCGCTCGCTCCACCCACGGCTAGCTTCCGTCGCCGCTACGCGGCTAGCTTCAATGAGGTAGATGTTAGTTGCCGCTGTCGAGGCCTGCGTGGTTTACCTTGTGTTGCTGAGTATCTGAATTGTCCTTGGTTGCTTCGTTTATGTCGCAGGAGGAGATTGTCGCCAGGGAGTATGGAGGAAGTTCGATACTGGAGCCGTTGAATGCCACTGGTTCGCTGCGCCTCTTGTCATCGGTCATGAGGCAGTGTTTCAGTTGCGGCGCATTCTTGATTTCCATTTGCAGTGTGCATTCCTCTGCGTTGTGGTTGGCTATGAGGATTGCCGCGTCCTTGCCGTCGCCTGCCGCCAGTATCTTGACTTTTGGCTCGGCGATTTCCGCCTGGCACTGGCTGCCTAGTTTGTACAGGGCGTTGTATGCCTTGAATGTGTCGTATGTGGCGGTGGTCTTGAAACTGGGGAATTCATAGAGGCCGCAGTATGCGCGGGTAGGCAGTGCGTCGTAGTACATTGCCTTGTCCGTGTCCGAATCTTGCAGAATGGCGAATGCCGCCGCCACGAAACTGGCGCCGTAGTTGTTCTTCATTCTTACCCAGCGCACATCGGGCTTGGGATTCTCGTCCAGATAGTTCCATTCATTGAAGATGCTCTCTGTTTGGCTGAAGCCCTTTTCGCGGAGTGTTTTTGCCACGTAGTCGCTGTGGATGCGTATTTCGTCTGGATTGCTGGTGTATAGGTGCCAGGAGTAGAAGTCCAGCGGTGCGGCTGTCTCTGGTGCCTTGATGTAGTCCAGAAAGTCATGGAACCAGGTGATGAAGGACTTGTGGAAGTCAGGCATGTTGGGGCGATTCACGGCATAGAAGCCGCAGGAGGCATAGCCGCCCACCTTGATTTCCGGGAATTCCGCCTTGAGGCGATTGGCGGCGATGCGGTACAGTTCGAAGAACTGCTCCTTTGTGCCCTGCCACATGGGGGGATTTTCTGGCTCGTTCCATATTTCCCAGTAGCGCATCTTGTAGTTGAAGCCATTGCCCCAGCCCTTTGTGTAGTGGCGCACAATGCCAGCGCAGATTTCCGCCCATTTGGCAAAGTCCCTGGGCGGATAGATGTTGTATGCCTTGATGCGGAAGTTGTTTTCTATGGTGCAGCCCAGGCGGTAGAACACCTCAGTCCCCGCGGCGTAGATGGAACAGATGTATGCGTCAGTGAAGGCAAAATCGTATGATTCAGGCTTGCTTGGGTCTGCATCGAAGTTGGGATACACGTTGTTTATGTCCACGAAATGTGCGCCCCCGAATGCGCCTGCCGTGTCATGCAGGCGGCAGAATGGAATGCCCGCTTCCGCGAAGCCAGGCACTGGCCTGTTCAGCGCCATGGGGCTGTTGTTCACACCGTGGAGTGGCTTCATTCTTCCTAGAATCTTGCTGAAATCAATTTTAGCTGTTGTGTTCATAGTTTCAATTTGTTGTAAAGATGATTTTTTTTATTTGAAGAATGTGTTAAATTTACACAACAAAAGCAATATCTTCCATAACAGAACAACAAAAATCTAGCACAAAATGGCAAACAAGCAAAACTCTACCATTCCTGATGCAGAGATACCCCACTTGAAGCTGAGGACATTCTGCAACGCCAAGCGGGTGCCCATGGTGCTGCAGTCTCGTATTGCGCCAGATCCCAATGATCTATGGCACACACATACGGATTTTTGCGAACTAGTGATTGTAGTGAATGGGAATTCCAGCAATGAATTTTCAGAAAATCGGATTTTGAAAATGCAGCCTGGAGACGTGGTGCTTATGATGCCTGGCTCGCTTCACCGCTACACCAAAATTAAGCAATTCAAGTACTACAACATATTGTTTGCTCCAGAGTTGCTGGATATCATACCTGGCTTTCTCTCGCAGATGCCGAATTACGAGCTTTTCAGGCAGGCCCCTGAAAACATGCCGCACATCCTGCATCTAGGTGAACGGGACTTTTCCAAGGCGGCAACGCTTCTGGAGGAAATGATGCAGGAGCAACTCAACAATTCCGTTGGGCATGAAGAAGCGCTTTTCGCAGATTTCTATCGTTTGCTTGTGTATATATTGCGCTATGGAAAGACATCTGGCAATGCCACTCGCAGCAGCACGATAGCGTTTCAGCTGGGGCAGATTATCTTCTACATGGAGGCCCATTCGAACCAGGATTTGAGCGTGGGCAGCCTGAGCCGCCAGGCACGCATGTCAGAAAGCAGTTTCAGGCATCGTTTCAAGGAGCTGACTGGTTTGTCGCCGCTGGACTACCTTATAAGGTTGCGCTTGCAGAAGGCAGTGCTCCTGTTGATGCACAGCGACTACCAGATAACCCAGATTGCGCTTGAAAG
>JAFYGL010000039.1 GCA_017543165.1 Victivallales bacterium
TCTCTGCGTTAAAAACACAGCGCCTCTGCGTTAGAAGCCCTGGGCCTGCATTGCCTCGGCGACCTTGGTGAAGCCTGCGATGTTGGCGCCCACCACGTAGTTGCCCTTGAAGCCGTATTCCTCCGCTGCTACGTAGGCATTGTCATGGATGGCCTTCATGATTTCGCGCAGCTTTTCGTCAACCACCTTGGCGGACCAGAGCAGGCGTTCCGAGTTCTGGGACATTTCCAGGCCTGACGTTGCCACGCCGCCTGCGTTGGCGGCCTTGCCTGGCGCGTAGAGGATGCCCGCCTTAAGGAAGCAATCCACTGCCTCTGGCGTCGAGGGCATGTTGGCTCCTTCCACCACCAGGCCGCGGCCGTGCTTGATGAGGTATTCTGCATCGCCGCCGTCCAGTTCGTTCTGCCTGGAGCAGGGGAATGCGCAGTCGATCTTTTCAGGAATCTGCCATGGACGCGCATTGGGAACGAACTTGGCACCTGGAATCTTCTGGTAGATTTCGCTGATTTCGCCACGGGCGATTTCCTTGTGCTGCATGATAAAGCGCACATCGTTCTCGGTCATGCCGTTTTCAACGAAGATGACGCCGGAACGGTCGGAAAGTGATACCACCTTTGCACCCAAGGTGAGCAGTTTCAGCGCCGCATAAGAGGCCACGTTGCCCGCGCCTGAAATTGCACAGCTCTTGCCTTCTATCTTTTCTTTCTTGACGGCCAGCATGTTCTCTGCAAAATAGACTGCGCCGTATCCCGTTGCCTCTGGTCTGATGAGGGAGCCGCCGAAGGAGAGCGCCTTACCAGTGAGGACGCCGCTCCACTCGTTGTTGATGCGGCGGTACTGCCCGAAGAGGTAGCCGATTTCACGCCCGCCCACGTTCATGTCGCCAGCGGGAACGTCTGTATTTGGGCCGACGTGCCTTTGCAGTTCCAGCATGAAGCTCTGGCAGAAGCGCATGACTTCCAGGTCGCTGCAACGGAGGCCTGGCGTGTGCGGGCTCTGCTTGGGATTGAAGTCGGAGCCGCCCTTTGCGCCTCCCAGCGGCAGTGTGGTGAGGGAGTTCTTGAAGACCTGCTCGAATGCCAGGAATTTCAGCACGCTGATATTGACTGTGGGGTCGAAGCGGAGACCGCCCTTGTATGGCCCGATGGCGGAACTGTACTGAACGCGGTAGCCCCTGTTGATCCTGATGTGACCCTTGTCATCCATCCATGGCACGCTGAACACGATTATGCGTTCTGGCTCCGAAAGCCTTTCAAGAATTGCGCTTTCCTCATATTCGGGATGCCTGTCCAATACGGGGTTCAGGGTTGTCATGACTTCCTGCACTGCCTGCAGAAACTCTGGCTGGTCGCTGTTCTTACGCCTGACATCCTCTAGAACCCGTTCAATGTAATTGTCCATTTGTGCTTTTTCTCCTTGTTGAAATTGACGTGGTATTCAATATAGTCGTTGTGTTTATGCCGCTGTTATCTTCACGAAATTCTCCACAGCCTCGCTCCAGTTCTCCAGTATGGAAAGCGCCTTGGGCGAGCCAGTGAGGTGCGCATGCTCCTCCACCAGTGACTTGAGATGCTCTGCTTCTTGCGATGAGGCTTCAATGCGGTGCAGAGAGAGTCCGCCGCCTGCAAGTCCTGCATTTCCGCCATACACATACACGCAACCGCCAAAGAGGCCTTCTGCAAAGTTCTTGCCTGGCTCGTCCAGGATGAGCACTTCTCCTCCAAGCATTTCAGAGCAGCCGTGGGAGCCTATGGCATCTGCCACGAATGTAATCCCTGAAACCAGGCCGCTGCCGAAATAGTCGCCTGCGACGCCAGAGAAATGCACCTTCATCTTGTCATTCGGCAAGGTGGAGGTCCCGTATTTGCTGGAGACTAAGTCTGCAAGTTTCCTGCCTGCATGGTGGTCGTCCGCCGTGATGCTGCATTTTACAGTGCGGCTGGGATGGCAGGTGGAGGGCATCAGCAGTGGAAGTAACTCCCTTTCATCATAGTTCATGTTCATCTTCTTTTCTCCATTTTGGGGCGAAAATGCCCGCAAGAAACGAGTAGCAATTGGTGTGCCAATTTAATGAAGGGACCAAAGGGACTTAAGGGACCAAAGGGACCAAAGGGACGAAAGGGACCAAAGGGACGATAGCAAGAGCATTTGGTAAGTCCCTTAAGTCCCTTAAGTCCCTTAAGTCCCTTTGGTCCCTTAAGTCCCTTTGGTCCCTTAAGTCCCTTTGGTCCCTTTGCAGTTGCATAATTGTAAAGCCAGTGTATATTTCTTACAATTTCTGTAATAGGCTTGCTTTCAATCTTACATTTAGCGTAATAAATTTGGGCTATTTACAAAATATCCTGTTTTTTGCGCAAGACTTACAAAAAATGTTAAACATGGCATGAAAATTGCCTAGTCTATGTTTAATATGCTTTAAGAAATAAGGTTGGAGTTTAGTTTAACTGGCAAGAAAAACAATGACTGCGAATGTATTGACAGAGATATTGGTGCTCCAGGAGATAACGAAGGCGGTGGTGCGCGAGAGGAATGTAAGGCTGCTGCTGGAGGAGGTCCTGGAGATATTGTCCCGTCGAATGAACATGGTGCGCGGCACGTTTGCTTTGCTGGAGGGGGACGAGTTGCGCATCGAGGCGTCCGCCCGCATGTTGAATGCGGAGGAGCGTGTGCTTGGGCGCTATCACATAGGGGAGGGCATAACAGGCCTGGTTGCGAAGACAGGCAAGTCGGAGGTTGTGCCCGATGTGCGCAAGGACAAGCGTTTTCTGAACAGGACTAGGAGCCGCAGCCTGAAAGAGCAGATATCATTCATTTGCGTGCCTCTGATACATCTTGGGCAGGTGGTAGGCACCTTGTCTGTTGACCGTGAGATACACACCAATGCGGCCTCTCTTGCGAGGGACGTGGCATTTTTGGAGATCATTGCCAACATCACCGCCGAGGCGGCGGCGGTATTCCGCGAGGAATGTGCCGAGAAGGAGGCGTTGCAGGACGAGAACAGGTATTTGCGCAGCATAATCCCCAGTGATCCTGGGCAGTTCGTGGGCAATTCCAAGATAATGCGCATGGTGTATGAGCAAGTGCGGCAGGTTGCGCCCAGCGACGCCACGGTTCTGATTCGCGGCTCCAGCGGCACGGGAAAGGAACTTGTGGCACGTGCGATACAGCGTTTTTCCACTCGGAGCAACGAGCCCTTCGTTGTGCTTAACTGCGCGGCCTTGCCTGAGGCGCTGGTGGAATCCGAGTTGTTCGGCCACGAGCGAGGCGCGTTCACCGATGCACGCGACCGCCGCATAGGCCTGGCGGAGGCGGCTGACGGCGGCACTTTGTTCATGGACGAAATTGGCGATTTGTCCGTTGCGGTACAGGTGAAACTGCTGCGCTTCCTCCAGGAGCGCACGTTCTCCAGGATTGGCTCCAACGAGCAACTGCACAGCAATGTGCGTTTCATCGCCGCCACCAGCCGCAACCTGGAAGAGCTGATGCACAAGAAGCAGTTCCGCGAGGACTTGTACTACAGGTTGTCGGTATTTCCCATTGTTCTGCCTGACCTGGCGGAACGGACGGAGGACATTTTGCCGCTGGCGCAGCATTTCCTCTCCAGGATGTGCGAGAAGTACGGCAAGAACATAACGCGCATATCCTCTCCTGCGGCAAACATGCTGCAGTCCTACTCCTGGCCAGGAAACGTGCGTGAATTGGAGAACTGCATCGAGAGGGCGGTCATCACTGCGCATGACGACTGCATCAGGGGGTACAACCTGCCACCCGCCTTGCAAAGCCCGGACTATGCGGAGGAGATTTTCTCGTCGGACGGGCAGCAGACGCTGGAGCAGCAGGTGCTGACCCTGGAGAAGCATATAATCGAGAATGCGCTCAGGCGCAATGACGGCAACAGGACGGCGGCGGGCAGGGAGCTGGGGCTCTCTCCTCGCATGATGAATTACTATATCAACAAAGTGGGTCTAAAATGAGTTTGATTGCGATAATCGACTATGGCGCGGGCAATTGCACCAGTGTGAGCAATGCCTTTGCAAGCCTTGGTGTGAAGAGCGTTGTCACCAAGGACGTGGATGTGATAGACAATGCGGAATACGTGGTTTTTCCAGGCGTTGGCGCAGCCCGCAAGGCAATGGAGAACCTGGTTTCCTCTGGACTGGTGGACACAGTGAAGCGCGCCGCCAATTCTGGGCGTCCGTTCCTGGGCATTTGCCTGGGTATGCAGGTGCTGTTCGAGCATTCCGAGGAGGACGGCGGCGTGGATTTGCTGGGACTTCTGCCTGGCAAGGTAAGGCGTTTCCCCGATGTGCCAGGATACAAGATCCCCGAGATGGGCTGGAACCAGGTGAATGGGGACAAGGACTACTATTTCGTGCATTCGTATTACGCTGAATTGTGCGAATACACGATTGGCACCACGGAATATGCAGGCGTCAAGTTCACCAGCGCCGTGCGCAAGGGCAATTTGATAGCATATCAATTCCACCCCGAAAAGTCGGGCAAGACAGGCTTGGCATTGCTTAAGGAGTTTTTAGGATGTTGACAAAGAGAGTTATACCTTGCCTGGATGTACGCGGCGGGCGTGTCACAAAGGGCGTGAAATTCCAGAACAACGTGGATTTGGGCGATCCAGTGGAAATGGCCGTGGAATATTCCGAGGGCGGCGCCGACGAACTGGTGGTGTATGACATCACCGCCTCCGCTGAGCATCGTCCTATTGACATCGGCATGGTCAAGGCTGTCGCCACTTCTATCCACATTCCATTTGCCGTTGGAGGCGGCATTTCCTGCATCGCGGATATGGAGCGCGTCATTCTTGCAGGGGCGGAGAAGGTTTCGGTGAATTCCCTGGCGATACGGCAGCCAGGCATCATTTCAGAGGGCGCGGCTGTATTCGGGCGGCAGTGCATTGTGCTGGGCATGGACCCAGTGCGCAATCCCGCCTGCCCCAGCGGTTTTGAGATAACCATGCGCGGCTTCCGCGAACATACTGGAATGGAGGCCCTGGAATGGGCTCGAAAGGCAGTGGACCTGGGGGCAGGGGAGATTGTGGTGAATTCCGTGGATGCGGACGGCACGCGCCAGGGCTTTGAACTAGAGATAACGGGGCTTATCGCCCGCAGCGTAAATGTGCCCGTGGTGGCCTCTGGCGGTGCAGGTTGCCCGCAGCATCTGGTGACTGTCTTCCAGGAGGCCAGCGCAGACGCCGCCATCGTGGCGGGCATGCTGCACACTGGCGATTATACTATCGCCCAGATCAAGCAGGTAATGCACGACGCTGGCATCCCCACCCGAATGAGTTTCTGATTTGGGGCCTGCGCGGCACTCCGCGAGGCACGATTATCCGCGCGGCCATTGGCCGCGCGTCAGGATGAAGGTAGCTCCATAAACGGGCAAACAACAATGTTCCCGCAAATCTGGCGTTCGCTAGATTTGCGGGAACATTGCTGCCTGCACAACAGGGCGCCCAGATTTGCGGGAACATTGCTGCCTGCACAACAGGGCGCCCAGATTTGCGGGAACATTGTTGCGTACCAGCATTTAGTTCTACCTTCATCCTGACGCGCGGCCAATGGCCGCGCGGAGCAGCGTGCCGCGCAGGGCAACGTGCCGTTACTTATTGATTTCCGCCGCTATGGCGTCCTTTGTTTCGAAGCAGATGTCGGCGGGTGTCTTGCCCTGCTGCGGGTTGATTGGGGGCAGGAATGTCACAGTGATGTCCTGTCCCCACTTGGGGAAGCGCTTGTTTCGCGGCAGTGCCTTGAATGTGCCGTTGATAGCCACTGGCACGACAGGGACTTTGGCGTCGAATGCCAGTTGCGCAAAAGTGGCTTTGAACTCGCAGAGCGAGCCGTCCATGCTTCTTGTGCCTTCTGGGAATATCAGAATAGACTTGCCTTCCTTAAGTCCGTTGTGCAGTGTGGCGATGGATTTGCGAATGTCGCCGTTGATTTCCATGGGGACCGCGTTATGCCGCCGTGCGAAGCCCTTTGAGAAGAAGCCCTCGATATATTTGGAATACACGTAGAACAGGGTGGATTTGAACTTTGCGCTGCTCAGTCCAATGCACAGTGCAGGACCATCCAGATAGCTTTGATGGTTGGGGGCGAAAATGCATGGGCCATCAGGTATGTTTTCCTGGCCTTGCACCTTGTAATGTGAGATGCAGCGCAGATACATTGCCGCCATGAAGCGCAATAATCCGTGGGTGATGCCCGCGTGTGGCAGTGGATATGCCTCGATTTGGGTATTTTCCGTTTTGCCAGAGCGCGCGTCTATTTCGGCTGCCAGTGCACGTGCCGTTGGATATTTTGCAAGAGCCTCGACCTCCAGCCAGATGCCCCAGTCGCTGTTAAGTGAACTGAGCAGGTTTAGTTTTGCCAGCGAATCCAGTCCCACTTCAAGTTCCAGGTGCTCGTCTGGCCCCACTTTTCTGCCCGATATTTTTTCAATTGAGGCGATGAGGTGCTTGTATGAATCCGTGTCTGGCGCTGGTGCGGACGCCTGTTCCTGCTTGCGCTCGCCTGGCTTAGCATTGAGGTTTTCGCGTATGACGTGGCGGCGCAGTTTGCCCAGGCGCGTGCGGGGCAGGGGCGTTTCTTGTATGATCAGGTTCGCTATGCGCTTGTATGAAGGCTCCGCCTCGTTGAATGGCTCTATGACCTGGTCTATGATGGTCTGCCTGATGTTCACAATGCCCTTGGCGGATATGACCTCCATGTCCGGCACAGCCACGGCGACCAGGTTGCTGCCGTCGTCA
>JAFYGL010000444.1 GCA_017543165.1 Victivallales bacterium
CTTTCAATGACTATGCATTGCGGCATGCCCGTTCATCCTGGGCCTACCTGAACCCCATGGAATCCAAACATTGCCTGGCCTTTGGTTCCCCAAGACACGGAAAAATGTACAAGTCCTGCGATGAGGCAGCCTATTCGGACAATGTAGGCTACGGCTGGACAAGCGGCAGGCCCCAGGCGGTCACGGAAGCGCCAGAAGGAGCATATTACAGCCATTTGACTGGCAATGGAAGCGCAACTTTCAAATTCGGCAAACTGCAGCCAGGCCTCTATATGCTGTCCATTGGATGCGGCAATCTGAAGAGCGGCACAAAGCGCTTCAGCGTCAGCGTAAATGGTGAAGAAAGAGTGAAGGAATTTGAACTTCCTTCTGGCAATGCTGTGGACTTGACCATACCAGTTTACATTGAGAAGGACACCATTGAAATTGATTTCAGCGGAAACTACCTGGTATCCACAATGAATTTGCAGATGCTGCTCAACAAGTACGAGGATTTCTGCATCAAACGTGGCTTCTGGCTTGTGGACGACTTTGAACCCACGCTTGGCATGCTTCCGAATTCGGATTACAAGACGCTCCCCAGAATGCCAGTCGGCAAGGAGCTTTATCCCCTGCCCGAGCCTGGAAAGGAAATGGCCAATGCCCGCAAGCCTTTCGTGCGCAAATCCGCACCCTTCAAGTTGGAGCCATGGCATTATCAGCTCAAACTCGGCTCATTTGGCCAGAATCTTTCACCCATGGCGGCTCTCAAACCCAATGAGGCCGCTGAAAAGGCGGCGCGTTTCCATGCGAACAAAGGCAAGAATCTCCTGATACACAATGGCATATTCGCCCGCACTCATCTGTACAAAAGCACCGCTGAAGATTCGGAGTACGAGGTGCTCAGGCGCATGGCCGCCGAAGCGCACAAAAACAACATGCGTATCGTGGACCACCAGGACTACGGCCTGGTATGGGACTGCGGAACTGGCTTCCGCACGCTGGTGGAGCTGACGCCTATTCTCCAGCGCAACATTCTCGACCACGGCATCTATGTGTATCACTGCCCCTCCAACGACGACTACAGGAAAAAGTTCTTTGAACGCACTCTGGATTTGATTGCAAAGACAAATATTGACGGCCTGATGCTGGATGAATTCGGCTACGGGGCAAGCGCTGGTTGCTGCGGCTGCGCTAAATGCCGCAAGGCATTCTTCGAGGAAACCAACTGGTATCTGCCCGTAAACGAACTTTCACCTGAATTGAACAATCCCGCCTCACCGCTATGGCGGGCATTTGTAGAATTCCGCGGGAAGCGCATTGGAGACTATTGGGTGGACCTGCGCAACATGATCAACACAATACGCCCTGACTTCATATTCATGTCCTATAGCATACACCGCTACTTTGTGGAGGGATGGAGCTCAGGCGCCATGGAAAGGCTGCGCTCTGGCCTCATCTACGGAACGGAGATCATCAGCAACAATGTCTTTAACGTAGGCAGAACCACATTCTCGTACCGCAAACTCAAAAACGTGGTGACAAACTGCTACAACATTCCCGTCATCGGCCTGGTCTATCAGGGCAGCGTGGAGGGAATCGGCTACTTTGGCTGGGCAATGAACAACATGAACAATCAGGAGACCTGGTTCCTTGGCTCCGATGGACCGAAAAAGGACTTCAACAAGTTCACGGAAAACATGAATCACGGCACAGCCAAGCCAATTGCCGACATTGCGGTCCTGTTTGCCCGCAATTCCAATACTGGCAACCGCAATCCCAACGTCAAGTCCAACAACTGGCTCCCTGGCAAACTCATGGGACTGGCCCAGACACTGGACGCAATGCACCAGGCATACATTTTCATTGACGAAAGTTTCCTAAGCCCTGAAAAACTGGCCCAGTACAAGGTGGTCATGCTCCCCACAGCCGAAGTTCTTACCGACCAGCAGCTGAAGGTGCTGAAGGACTATGCCGCCAATGGCGGCAGACTCATGCTCACAAGCGCCACTGGCAAACTCGACGAGAACCGCCAGCCACGCCCATGGCCATTCAGCGACTGGTTCGGCTTCCGCCCTGACAAACTGGGATGGGGCAGCGACATGATCGTAAATGGCAAGAAGGTGGTCATTCCTGGCAAGTTCTACTTCCATAACATTGTTGGCGAGCCCCATCAAGGCGTGACATCTGTCATTTCATACGCCAATGCCTTTGCGCCATTGGTCATAAAGTTTGCACCAGGCAAAAAAGGACTGGTTTACTGGTTCAATGGCGAACTCACACGTGGGCTCTATCAGGAGGAATGGTGGCATCCAGGAAGCACATACGGATACAGCAAGGATGAAAATCTCAATAGGATCGTCCAGGAACAGCTTTCAAACCTCATTGGCGACGCAGCGACTTTCAAGATGGACGCGCCAGAAAAAGTTTATACTTCCTTCTATAAGGATGGTGACACGACTTGCATTCATTTCCTGAACCACACTGGATGGAACTTCAAGGTGGGGGACAAAATGCCCTACACCGTCGCACCAGATGCATTTCCTAAACTGAAGAATCCTGTGAATGTAGAGGTCAAGACTGACCAGAGGATAAATGAGGTATTTGCAGTCTCCATGGACTTCGCGGGACGCAGGCCTTTGACATTCACCCAGGAAAATGGCAAGGTCAAGTTCACCATGCCAGGAGAACTTCTGGAAGTTTACACCATAGTGAAAATGCGCTGAGTGCGGTTGGCATCGGCTGGATTTTAAGCGAGGCAATTTCAAAACTGCCAATGTGAAAGCCGCGACCGCGCTCACAATAAAGAGGCTGTTGCAAAACTAGGTATCTAGGTATCTAGGTAGTTTTGCAACAGCCTCTAAAGTTATTGCGACAGCACCCTTTTCGTTTTTCATGCCTTGGCATTGCCGCCCCCGCGCTCTCATTGAACAAAGGCATTTGACATATCCAGCCCAAAAGGTAAATTCAAGCAAAGTTTTACCCATAGAGGTGATTTCAAAACCCAAGAGGCAATTCCTGTGCTTTGCCTAGTACTTAATTGATTTAATTCGAATACAGGTGCGTTGAAGTTTTGGAGATGTTTTGTTGCGATTTGAGCCGCGCGTGCATTCGCACGCAAGGCGAAAATCGCAGCAAATACAGCCCAAAAGAACAATGCAGATGTGAAC
>JAFYGL010000445.1 GCA_017543165.1 Victivallales bacterium
CTGTGGACTGTGGACTGTGGACTGTTCTGTGCACGGTGCAAAAGCTCTGCGCTATTCCGCACGGCCACCATCCGCTTTTAGCAGGCACGCTTTCCGCGCGGCCATTGGCCGCGCGTCAGGACGCGTGACCGCCATCCGCTTTTAGCAGGCACGCTTTCCGCGCGGCCATTGGCCGCGCGTCAGGACGCGTGACCGCCATCCGCTTTTAGCAGGCATAACACTGTCCACTGTCCACTGCCCACTGTCCACTGTCAGCGTTGGGCAAGTTTCAACAAGTACTGGCCATATTCAGTCTTCTCAAGGTCACCGATGCCTGCCAGCAGCTGCTCTTTGCCAAGCCAGCCATTGTCGTATGCGATTTCCTGGAGGCATGCCACCTGAAGGCCCTGTCGTGTCTCGATAGTGCGGATGAAGTTGGCTGCATCCAGCATTGCATCGTGGGTTCCAGTGTCGAGCCAGGCATAGCCGCGCCCCAGGCGCTGCACGCGCAGGTCGCCACGCTGAAGATAGACGTTGTTAACGGCAGTTATTTCCAGTTCGCCACGCGCAGAAGGCTTGATGCTCTTCGCGATGGAAACGACGTCATTGTCATAGAAATACAATCCGGTCACCGCATAGTTTGATTTTGGGTTCTTTGGTTTCTCCTCAATGGAAATGGCCTTGAAATCCTTGTCGAATTCCACGACTCCGAAGCGTTCTGGATCCTTCACGTAATAGCCGAACACCGTTGCTCCAGAAGGCTGCTGCGCCGCTGTCCTGCACAGTTCACCCAATTTTGCACCGTAGAAGATATTGTCCCCCAGCACCAGAGCCACACTGTCATTGCCAATGAATTGCTCGCCGATTATGAATGCCTGGGCAAGTCCTTCGGGACGCGGCTGGACCGCATAGCTGAATTTCACGCCAAAACTAGAGCCATCACCCAGCAGGTGCTGGAAGCTGCGCTGGTCTTCAGGCGTGGTTATGACAAGTATGTCCCTTATTCCCGCCAGCATCAGGACCGATATGGGATAATACACCATTGGCTTGTCATATACGCCAAGCAATTGCTTTGAAACACCCAAGGTTATGGGATGAAGGCGAGTTCCTGCTCCGCCAGCCAACACGATTCCTTTCATTTTACGCCTCGCTCAGGTTGTAGCCATCAAGCCTTCAATACTTCGTTTATGATGTCATCGGGGGTGACATTGTCCGCCTTGGCTCGGAAGGACATGATAATCCTGTGCCGCAGGACAGGAAGGGCAAGCGCCCGTATGTCCTCCATAGCCACATTGCGCCTGCCCTGGAGCAATGCACGCGCCTTGCCAGCCAGGATAAGCGCCTGTGAAGCGCGGGAGCCAGCTCCCCACTGCACCATCTTTCTGACATGCTCGGTTGCCGTTGTCCCCTGTGGGCGGGTAGCGTTCACAAGTCCCACGGCATACTCAATCACGTTGTCTGGAGCGGGCACCTCGCGCACAAGCAGCTGCATCTTGATCAGGTCCGCCGCGTCAAGCACTGGAGAGAGTGTCTCAATGTCAGGCGAAGTGGTCCGTCTCACCATGTTGACCTCGTCTTCCATGGGCAGGTAGTCCATGGTGATGTTCAGCATGAAACGGTCCAGTTCCGCTTCAGGCAGAGGATAGGTGCCTTCGGATTCAATGGGGTTTCTGGTGGCCAGCACGAAGAAAGGGGCATCCAGCCTGTATGTTCTGCCAGCGGCGGTCACATGCCCCTCGCCCATGGCCTCCAGCAAGGCGGCCTGTGTTTTCGGCGGCGTCCTGTTGATTTCATCAGCCAGAAGCAGATTTGTGAAAATTGGGCCCTTGATGAAGCGGAAGGAACGTTTTCCATCCTCCTGTGCCACATCCAGCACCTCTGTTCCGAAGATGTCCGCAGGCATCAGGTCAGGCGTAAACTGTATTCTCTTGAATGAAAGGGACAGCAATTGCGCCAGGCTTTTCACCAGCATGGTCTTTCCCAGGCCTGGCACGCCAGTGAGCATTGCATGCCCTCCAGCAAGAATTGTCACCAGCAGGTTTTCAAGCACCTCCTGCTGCCCCACCAGCACTTTAGCCAGTTCTGCGCGAATATGGCCAGTGCGTTCACGTATTTGTTCTGCTGTAAAAGTCATTGTTTCAATTCTCCACTCATTGACGCCATGCGGCGCAGTTTTCTGCATTCATAAACAAAGAATATAGACGCTATCAACGCGGAAAGCAAGTCAGAGATGGGGCCGCTCCACCAGATGCCCTTGAATCCCAGCACCCGCGGCAGTATGATAATCGCAGGTATCAGGATGATTATCTGGCGTGTCAGGCTAAGGAAAATGGAAAGTCCCGCCTTTCCCACGGACTGGTAGTAGCTGGTTGTGAGCATTCCAATTGCAATGAAGGTGAAGCCGCATCCAGTGACGCGCAAGGCGTGGCTCGACAAGTCAATCAACGCAGCATCCTTGCTGAAGCACAAGGCGAAATACCTTGCGCATATCAGCATGACAAGCGTCATCATAAAACATATCGCGGCGGAGATTCCTGTTGCTGTGCGGAGCGTCCTGCGCACCCTGAGGAAATTCTTTGCGCCGTAGTTGTATCCGATTATGGGCTGGCTTCCCTGCATGATGCCGAAGGCGGGCATGAGCATGAACATCAGCACCGAATTCACAATGCCGAACGCCCCTATTGCCAGCGTCGCCTGGGTGCCATCCACGGCAAAATGCTTGAAACTGTGGTTATAGACAATCACCACGGAAGAATGCACTATCTGCATCAGGCATGGCGCAATGCCGACGGACAGCACGCGCCACAATAGCTCGCCCTTGAAAATGCGTATGTTGCGCAGCCTCAGCCGCAAAACGCCCTGCCCCAGGCAGAAATGAGCCATCACCCAGGCGGAACCGGCAATCATTGAAAGGACTGTGGCGTATGCGGCGCCCGCTATGCCAAGGTTGAATGTAAAGATGAAAATAGGGTCGAGGATGATGTTGAGTCCTGCGCCAAGGAATATGACCAGCATGCACTTGTTGGCGTTGCCCTCCGCCCTGATTATGCTTCCCAAGCCAAAACTTATATGCTGGAATATGTTTCCCCATAATATTATGGAAAGGTATTTGTGGGCGTATGGGATTGCCTGCTCCGTGCCGCCGAACCACACCAGTATCTTGTCAAGGAACACAAGACCCAATGCCTGGAATGTGAAAATGAACAGGCAGAACATCGCGAATGCCTGGCCCAAAACCTTTTCAGCCAAATCCTGTCTTTTCTCGCCCAGAAGAATGGAAACCACGGAGGAGGAGCCAATACCCACCAGCACGCCGAAGGCCAGCAGTATTATCATGATTGGGAATGTCAGCGCCAGGCCCGCCTGCGCGTCAGGGCCAATGCCCCTGCCAATGTAGAGCCTGTCCACCACATTGTAGGCGCAGTTTATTGTGGCGGACAGTATGGCAGGCGTGGCGAACTTCACCAGCAATTTTCCTACTGGCTCCGTGCCCATGAAATCGGATTTCTTTTCAGAGATAGGCATTGTTATGTGTTTTTGTATGGTGTTTTAATTTGCGGATGATTTTATGTGGGCGCCGAGGCGGCGCCCACCCAGGTTGCCCCTGCAGGAACATGCGCCAGGCGGCACAAGCACGCCCACACTGGCTATTTGTATTCCTCAGTACCTCCGTCGAAGCGCCTGAAGCGGTTCTTTCCAGCGGAGAAGTCTGGTTCCAGGCGTACTTTACCGCCGCCTTTCGGCAAGTCAAACGCGAAAGTCGGCACAGCCATGCCGGAAATGTTGTTTCGCAGCTGCTCCATAATAGCCAGCCCCGCCTCAACCCCCGTCCTGAAGCAGGTGGTGCCCTGGATAGGGTCGCCATGGAACAGGTAATATGGCTTGATCCGCATTGCAAGCAGGCCAGTGAACAGCTTTCCCAAGGTTTCAGCATTGTCGTTGATTCCCTTGAGAAGCACGCTTTGGTTCACAACGGAAACACCTGCCGCCATAAGACGGCGGACCGCCGAGGCCGCCTCGTGTGAAAGTTCCTGCGGATGGTTGAAATGCGTTGCAATCCATACTGTCTTTTTGCAGTTTTCGAAAATGGAACACAATTCTGGGGTGAAGCGCTGCGGCAAGGCCACCAACGTCCTCGTTCCAATGCGCAGCATCTCCAGGCTGGGGACCTCCTGAAACGCGTCCAGGATGCGTTTTACATGCATGTCATCCAGCAGCAGCGGATCACCGCCAGAAATGAGAAGTTCGCGAACTTGCGGATGCTGCCTCAGATAATCCACCGCCTGGGCCAGCTCCTCGTCACCAGGTGCGCCACAGGGACTTCTCCACAGGCGTTTTCTCATGCAATGGCGGCAATGCACGGCGCAGACGTTGCAAGTGAGGAACAATGCCCTGTCAGGATACCTGTGAACCAGTCTTGGCAGAGGAGACGAGGCCTCCTCGCCCAGCGCGTCGTCCTCGCCTCCAGGCTCCAGTTCCCTGGGATTTGCGACACATTGTGCCACGACGGGGTCGTCCATGTCATTAGACTTTGCCAACGATGCATAGAAAGGCGTGGCCAGCATTGGGTAGATTGCCGCAGTTTCACTTATTTTCCGCATCTGGTCCTCGCCCCAGTTGAAGAAGGCGGCAAACTGTTCAGGCGTTCTCAAAGCATGAATCATTTGCCATTTCCAATCGCTGTCGTGCAATTTTTCCATGAGTTTATGCGTTATAGTGGATGTCATTTTAAAATTACTTTTTTTGGCTTTACAATGTGCAAAAGTCAAGAGTGGTAATATAGTATGGCTTTTGTGAGCCGTAAAATGGCCGAGTCATAAAACACAATATGTTTTGAGGTGTAAAAGTGGAACTTTCACAAGCCAAGGTAATCGTGAATGTAGTCGAGGTCGAGCCCTGTGTGATGAAGTTGCAGCTGGAAATGCCAGCGGAAAGGGCCGATGCCATCTACAGAAAAGTAAGAAAGGCTGTCACCAGCAGGGTTAGCCTGCCAGGTTTCCGCGCAGGCAAAATGCCTCCAGCGCTTATAGAGAAACATTTCGGCGCAAGAATCATCGCCGAGGCGATGGACGAGATTGTGCAGACAGCCTACAAGGAAGGCCTCGGGGAAACAGAACTGCAAGGCAGAATCGTTGGAAGCCCCTCTCTTGAGAGTGCACCAGAGAAATACGAAGCTGGCCAGCCAGTCAAGTGCGAAGTCAGGGTGGAAGTCAACCCGCAGATCACCATTCCAGAATACAAGGGTCTGGCATTGACAAAGGAAAAGCACACCGTCACCGACCAGGAAGTTGAGGACAGGTTGAACTCCTTCGCCGAAATGGGTTCCTCATACCAGGAAGTCCAGAAGGCAGCCGAGGAAAACGACATGCTGGAGCTGGGATATGAGGCGACAATCCCAGAGGGCATGGAAGTCAGCGACAAGTCCAGCTATCTGGTCAAGGCAGAGAATACCTGGATTGCCCTGCACGAGCCAGAAGTGCTGCCTGGCTGCGTCAAGGCGCTGATGGGCATTTCGGCAGGCGAGGAAAGGGATGTCACCATCGCCTTCCCAGAGGATTTCGCCGCATCTGATGAACTCAAGGGCAAGAGCCTGCAATACCATTTCAAGGTAAAGTCCGTGCGTGCCAAGCAGCGTCCCGCTTTGGACGATGAATTCGCCAAGCGCTTCGGAATGCCCAGCATCGAAGAGATGCGCAAGGTCATCAGAAACGTCATGGAGCGTGAGGAGAACGAAAAGGAGCAGAACGACCTTGCAAAGCAGATTATTGACAAGCTGCTTGAAGGACAGGACTTCCCGCTACCGCCAACGCAGTTGAACAATGTCATCGAGCACAGCATCCAGAGCAGAAACGAGCAGTTGAAGAAGAGAGGCCTTTCAGAGGAAGAACTGAAGGCAAAGCTGGAAGATGCCGAGGAATTGCAGCAGCTGAAGGACCATGTGGCGAAATACCTGCGCCAGATGATCATCCTGGATGCGATTGCCAAGCAGGAGAACATAGGCGTCAGCCAGGAAGACCTGGTGTCCGTGGCCAGTTCGTTCCAGAGGGAAATCGGCGACGGCAGGGCGAACCTCAACACCGTGGTCAAGGAAAAGACCTCGACTGGCGAGTTCCAGGCTGCAATCCAGAATGTCCGCGATTCCCGCACCATAGCCAAAATCATTGAACTGGCGAATATAACAGAGAAAGAGGCCCCCGCAAAGGCCTGAAATATAGCATTGCACGCCGAGGATTATCCCCCTCGGCGTCAACATAAAAAGCAATTTCAAGACATCCAATGTGAGCGCCGAAGTGGCGCCCACATTGGATGTCTTGAAATTGCATCATGAACAAAAAATAATAACATTATTGGAGAAAGAATGACAGAGGTCAAAAACAATTTGTTTATGCCCTATGTCTGGGAGCAGACGGGGCACGGAGAAAGAGGTTCGGATATTTTTTCAAGACTGCTTAAGGACAGAATCGTAATTTTGGGTTCGGAAGTCACGGATGAGATGGCAAGCCTGCTCATAGCCCAGCTTCTGTTCCTGCAAAGCGAAGATTCAAAGAAGGACATTGACCTCTACATCAACAGTCCTGGAGGCTCAGTCACCGCTGGGCTCGCAATCTACGACACCATGCAGATGCTTTCCTGCGACGTGCGCACGTACTGCATGGGGCAGGCGGCCAGCATGGGCGCAGTTCTGCTGGCGGCAGGCGCACCTGGCAAGCGCTATGCGCTGCCCCACTCCCGCATAATGGTGCACCAGCCGTCATACGGCTACTCTGGCACAGCCGCCGACATGGAAATCCATACGCAGGAATTGCTGAAAATCCGCAAGATGCTGTATGAAATACTTTCCCACCACTGCGGAAAGACTGCCGAGGAAATCTATGAAAAGAGCAGCCGCGACCACTTCATGGGTGCGGAAGAGGCAATGGCAGACGGTCTTATCGACAAGATTCTCTACCCATCCAAAAAGTAAATTGCATAAGCTATGCCAAGGAATTACGACAATAATGATTCAAAGGGACGCTGCATAATCTGCGGCAAGCCTGAGGCTGAGCTGCCTTTCGCCGTGTCATTGAAAAATGCAAAGGGCGAAAGCAGCGGCTGCATCTGCCCCGACTGCCTGGAGCAATGCTGCCAGGCGCTGGACTGCACACTGGTTCCCAATTTCCAGTTGGATAAGATGAAGTCCCAGATGAAGTCCCAAATGGGAATGGAGCGCAGTTCCAGAAAGGCCGCTGGCCAAATTGAACTGGTGCCGCCAGCACAGTTGAAAAGTTATCTGGACGAATATGTCATAGGACAGGACCGCGTGAAGAAAATCCTTTCCGTGGCTGTCTATAACCATTACAGGAGAGTGAACTACCTCAAAAGCGGGAATAAAAACAATGACGCAGTCAGGCTGGACAAAAGCAACGTGCTGCTCATCGGCCCCACTGGCAGCGGGAAAAC
>JAFYGL010000446.1 GCA_017543165.1 Victivallales bacterium
CTTGGTGTGCAGGGTGACTATCTGGAAGTGAACAACCTGGCGCTTTGCGCGGGGCGCTTCTTCGATGCAGGCGACTGGGCGGGCAGCACTCGCAACATCGTGCTGGGGCACAGCATTGCCAAGAGCATAATGGAGGCCAAGAAGAATGACGACCTCATAGGCGAGAGCGTGCTTTTGGGCGGCAATCCATTTACCGTAGTGGGCGTCCTTGAGGAAAAGGCGATGGATGTGGATGAATTGGAGGCGACCTCAATCAGCGATCCAAACAGGGACATTCTCATGCCATTGGAGACATTGCTTACTAGAACCTCGTATTTGGATCTGCGCAGCGAGGTGGATGAAATACAACTGCAACTTACCACGGAGGACAGCCTGGCCAGGGCAGGGCGCGCGATTCGCGCAATCCTTGGCGCGACACATGGTGGCTTGACAGACTACGACATGGTGATTCCAATGGATTTGCTTAAGCAGAAACAGCAGTCCCAGCGGCTGCTGGACATATTGACCATCATAATTTCTTCCATTTCAATCGTGGTGGGCGGCATAGGAATCATGAACATCATGCTTGCTTCCGTTACGGAACGCGTGCGCGAAATCGGCATCAGGCGTGCAATCGGCGCCACAAAGATGGACATCATGAGGCAGTTCCTGACCGAGTCGATGACCATCTCTGTTACTGGCGGCATTTTCGGTGTCATCTTGGCTGGAATGGTGGTGGTCGCCACCTGCCATTTCATCGTGCTGCCTGTGGTTTTCAGCCTGCCATTGCTGGGAATCGCGGTGATTGCCTCCACGCTGACAGGTCTGATATTTGGAATATATCCAGCATACCAGGCCGCCAACAAGAATCCTGTGGATGCCTTGAGGAGTGAATAAATGAAAACTTTTCTTCTCTTTCTTATAGTGTTTTGCATTGCCTTTGCAGATGAAAAGGCCAATGAAGCCAAGAAATACTCGTTGGATGAGTGCATCGCATACGCCATGGAGCATTCTCCAACCTTGGCCAAGCAGAACCTGGCCGTGATGAACCAGAAGTTGCAGACTGTCATCGAGGAAGCGGCATTTGACTTCAAGCTCAATGGCGGCTATACGCAGCATGCGCAGGCGGGGACTGGTGACACATCCGTGACATTGAGCAAGGAATTCGAGAATGGATTTGATGTGAGGAGCTGGATGAGCACGGTTCGCGAGAATGGCGTTGGCGTTACCTCTTCATACGTGGCGGTGCAGGTGTCCAAGTCCATTCTTGGCAGTGGCAGGGCCGCCGAGGTTCGCTATAATCTGGATGCCAGCATGCTGGATGAGATTAGCACATACAACACTTGGAACAGGGCGCGCAGGAAACTGGCGCAGGATGTGAAGGTGGCGTATTACGGCATCATCCAGGCGCAGCAGTCCCTGCTGGTCAAGGAACGTGCGTTGAAGAACGCGGAACATACCCTGGCTTTGACAAAGGAGCGGGAAAAACCATTGGACATCATGACGGCGCAAATCAGGATACCTGAAAATGAACTGGCGGTGAACACTGCGAAAAGGGCAATTCTCAATGGCCTAGATTCACTAAAGGAACTCATCGGAATGGAAGTGACGGAGCCATTTGACATAACAGGGGACTTCGACTACCAGGTCAAGGACCAGGATTTGAAGAAAGACATGGAGTTCGCGCAGGAC
>JAFYGL010000447.1 GCA_017543165.1 Victivallales bacterium
AGGCTACCGCAAAAGGCGAGGAAAAGGCATTGCAGCTGGAAATCTACGACCATGGGGACAGGGTTGTCAGCCTGGCATCGGGGACGGACCAGAATGGCAGGTCAATTAACGTGGACGACATAATGCCCATATTCTCCTGCGGCAAGCCTGTGATGGCGACGGCAGTGCATTGCCTGGTGCAGAAGGGGCTCATTTCATACGATTTGCGAGTTGGGGATGTCTGGCCTGAATTCGACTGCAACGGAAAGGAGAAGGTGCTGTTCTGGCACATCCTTACGCACAGGAGCGGCCTGCATATTCTTCCCAAGGTGGACAAGCCAGAGGACTATGGAAATTGGGAAATTATGTGCCAGAAGATGGCCGAGGCGACGCCAGCATGGGAGCCAGGCACGAAATGCGGCTACCAGGGCATTACCCACGCCTGGCTGGTGGGCGAGACCGTGCGCCGCGCAGTGGGCAAGCCTTTCAAGCAAGTCATTGAGGACGAGGTGTTCAAGCCACTGGGCATAAAGGATTTCTATTTCGGCACCACGCCGGAGGCGGATGCCCGCATGATACGCATCGATTCAAGCGACTTTGAATCCGAGGAAAAAGGCTGGTGCGGCACTTTCATACACAACGATGCTGTACGGCATGGCTTTGTGCCGTCTGCGAATGGCGTCACCAACGCGAAGTCCCTGGCCAGGCACTATGCCGCATTGACTGAAGGCGGCGTGGATGGAGTGCAGCTGCTGACCAAGGCCACCATTGACAATGCCACGATTTTCAGGCGCTGGGAGCAGGACCCGCCTAAAAAGGGCGACTGGGCCAAGTTCGGCCTGGGCTATGCGCTGGGACCAGAGGACAATATGGGCGATTTCTTCGGGCAGGGCGGCGCCGCTGGCTCGGAAGGCTTTGCCGTGCGCTCCAGGGGATTGGCCATCGCATTGACCAAGAACAGGCCCTTGCGTTCTTCGCCAGTACATCCCATAAGGGACAGAATCTCGGAGGCTTTGGGACTGGAAATCAGACATTGGTGACAAGACAATGAAAATCCTTTTTGCATCAGATATACACGGCTCGCCTGAAGCGCTCCTTAAACTGGAAAAACATTTGGAAAAATTCCAGCCCGAGCAAATAGTCCTTCTTGGTGATGAACTATACCATGGCCCAAGAAATCCATTGCGAGCCGACTATGCCCCGCCAAGTGCGGCGGACATTCTTAACAAATACGCCTCCAAAATCATCGCCGTCAGGGGAAACTGCGATGCCGAAGTGGACCAATTGCTCCTGAAATTCCCCATCATGGCGGAATATTCCACTTTGCTGGTGGATGGGCTGAAATTCTTCCTGACGCATGGGCATCACTGGAATCCAGGCAACTTGCCGCCACTGGGCGCCGCAGATGTGCTGGCATACGGCCATACCCACATTCCCATGCTTAAAAAACTGGAATCGGGCGTGATTGCACTCAATCCTGGCTCCTTGTCACTGCCAAAGGGCGGATTCCCTCCTTCATTTGCTATATACCAAGATATGAAAGCCACTATATTCAATCTTGAAACTTTGGATATAATGAATGAATTGCAATTCTAGGTGTATTGCAATATTTTAAATTATTTGATAGATTAAGATTGCTTTTTTTATCATAAGAGCACAATATCCCTCTGTTTTCACGTTAATTGTGGAAAAATGGAGGGATATATGCTCAAAACAAGACATTTTACATTGATTGAATTGCTGACGTGCGTATGCATTTGCACGATACTGTTGTCGATTTTGCTGCCAGCGCTATATGGTGCGCAAGGCAAGGCGCAGAAAATCTCATGCACATCCAATCTAAGGCAGTTGCACTATGCCTTCATGCAATATGCCGCAGACAATGGCAATCTGCTGCCGCCCTATATCCGCAATTCCACATACGGGCACGCGGGCACCAATTGGGCAAGATACACTTTGCCTTACTATATTGACATAAACATTCTGAAATGCCCAAGCAGCCCCAAGGCTGGGCCAAAGAACGATTCCATTGAGGAACTGCATTTGTATGATGGCAACTACGGCTGGAATTTTGATGGCACGCAGGCCAACCGAGGTCCCGTCAATGTGGCGATTTCCAGTCCGTCTGAAGGCTATCTTGTCTTTGATTCAGGTGACCAATGTGTAATCTACGGCGCGAACCACTGGGACAACCTCATGGAGGAACTTGACTTGGACTGGGATTCCAAAGGGGAGGGCGCAAACCGCCATGGTGATGCAGTGAACATTGCATTCTTAGACGGGCATTGCAGCAGCCGCCTGCTGTGGGATTTCCTGGCTGTGCCGAATGCATCGTACCAGGCACCCTGGTACATTGAATGGGACGGCAGGATATTGAATGCCGGCATCGTCCCCTTCCCATCACGTTGAATACAACACAGAGTCTTTGCGTTGAAAAGTAATGGCTCACCGATTATTATGCAAGTTCCTGGCAGTTCGGCCCCGCTGGGGCCGTGGTCTCTAGTGTGGCACATCCCCCGACCGTCGCTGCGCTCCGGTCGGGGTTATTCATATTGGGCCCCGTTGGGGCCCTTTTCAAGGCAAATTTTTTGCCTGATTGCAGCTATTTTCCATTGTGGAAACACGGTTATCATGAAAAATCAAGTTTTGTGCAAGGCAAAGGGCCCCATCGGGGCCCAATATGAATAACCCCGTGCGCCGCAACGCGGCGCGCGGGGATGCGTGCCACACTAGAGACCACGGCCCCAGCGGGGCCGAACTGCCAAAGGCTTGCCAATATCAATAGATGAGGCATTACATTGAAAAGCTTTTGCGTTGAAAAGTTTATTGAAAAGGTATTGCCTTGTTTTATTCAATTGTTATAATATGCGAAAATCAATGTAATCAGTTGTGACGATTAATTTTAACTGGAAGGAGCAAAGCATGGTTTTATTATTCAAGAAAATTGCGTTTGCGGTTGTATTGTTGCCAGTTTTGGCTATGGCGGCGTTGATTGTGGAGAATGGAAAATGCGACTACGACATTGTCATACGCGAGGGTGCGCCGCAGACAACGGTCTATTCAGCAAAAGAACTTGCTGATTACCTGAAGAAGGTTGCTGGCGCCGAGGCGAAGATTGTAAATGCCAAAGTTGCTGGCCGCAAGGCGATATACATTGGCGCTCATGGCGAGTTGCCGAAAACAGCGGACTTTGATGCCAAGGAGTATGCAGGCAAGGAGCGTTTCAGGATTGCGGAACTTAATGGCGGCGACATTTCCATCATGGGGGCCGACTGTGCCGCCAATCCTCTTTCCCGCAAGGATGCGGACTTTGGCCTGCTTTTCGGCACATACGAATTCATCGAGCGCTTCCTTGGGGTGCGCTGGTATGCGCCTGGAAAGTTCGGCGAATGCTATAGGGCAATGGGAAAAGTCGAGGTTGGTGGTTTGCCCATAGACCAGACGCCCGCATATTACAGCCGCAGTTATTGGCCCTGGACCTGGAATGAATTCGAGCCAGCGGATTCACTGGTGTTCAACCGCAGGATGAGGGCATTCGGCATCCGAGAGGGCTCCTCAAACCATTCCATGATGGATTTCTACTTCCCCTACCATGAAACAAAGCCGGAGATATTCGCCTTGCGTGCGGACGGGCAGCGGGAAATGGGTGCATTCGCCCCAAATACAAAGCCCTCGCAGCGCCGCTGGGTGAGATATCCTCAGTATTGCCTGACCAATCCTGAATTCCTGAAGATATACTGCGATGCAATCGACGCATATTACGCAAAGGACCCCAAGGTGAAATACTGGGTGAGCATGCATCCCAACGAGCATTTTGTCCATGTCTCGCCCAATGACTGCTTCAATCTGGCGAAATGCCACTGCGAGAACTGCAAGGCCATGCTCTCGCCAAAGCCCCGCGCGGGCATGAGCAACCTGGTGTATTCCTTTGTGGCCAAGGTCGCCGAGCATGTGAA
>JAFYGL010000448.1 GCA_017543165.1 Victivallales bacterium
AAACACCAGTGTCTTGTATTTCTTCTTTGCGCGGAGGAAACCCTGCATTGAAAAGACATCAAAACAGAATCCGCTCATGTAAATTGAACTCAATGAGCTGTCTCCAATCGTCTCATTGAATTTCTGCATGCTGGCCAGGGGATATCCGTTCCTGTAAAGTTCACGATAGTCGAATATGACAGCTATCTCGTTGTCGGTCTCCCTTGCATTGTCCCGAATCTGGCGCCATGTATCCAAGGAAGTATGAATTGCCCTGAATATCTCAGGCGCATTGAACCAACTTGGATTCTGGTCCTTGGAACTCATTTCCGTGATATGCGCACCAACGCCAGACATTGCGGACAAGAGCAAGTCCCTATAGAAGATCTGCTCAGTCTGCGCGGCAGTCTCCACATTATGGTAGCCGTCCGCCTTGCTGGAAATATGAGTTCTGATATCCAGTTCGTTCAATGCCACCTTTCCATAGTAGATGAAAGGCTCTGGCAATGTGCGCAACATGCCGTTACCGCCCATGTTTCTTGCCCATGGGCGATATGAATAAGGCGATGAGAGGAAGTCGATGTTCGGGGAGGCCAGTGCCCTTTCAAGAGCCAAAGTCTGCCCTTCCGAGGGGAAACCGCCCATGCCGAATACATAGCCGTAGAAGGCCCCCACCTGCAGTTTTGGCATGTATTTCTTCGCTGAACCCGCCATTGCCAAAAGTGCGTCGCAAACCACCTCCTGGTGGCACTCATAATAATCAAGAACCTTTTTCTCAGCGGTAGCCGAATTGCGGAGATACAGGTTGCTCCCCATGCGCTCTTCCACGCCAGGCACAGTCGCATTGTCAAATGTGACCTTGTCATCGCGCCAGGCGATCTTGAGTTCCGCCTCGCTGGCATATTTGCCGCGAAGGTATTTTCTGAAAGCCAGGGTCATAGCCTTGCCAGTATCTGGCATCTGCCCCGCCATTCCATAGTAGTGCCACTCGGAATAGCAGCCATAGCTTGTCCTCATTGCCACCACTCTCTTGTACCAGGGGAATTGCTTGATATGCTCGGAAAACTGCCTGACAAAATTGTCCAGTTCGGCAAGAAATGCCTGGGAAGCATACGAGGGGCGTATCGCCCTGCCGCCCACATCCAGGCTGTGCCATATCTTGGTAATCTTGTTGTCGGCTGGTCCCGTCGCATAACCAATGTTCTCATCGGGATGCTTTTCGGACCATTTTGCCATGGTTGACACATACAAATGCAGCATTATGTATGCGTCAGGCGCCAGTTTTAGAAGGCGGCGAACTTCCTTGTCCACGCCTGAAAAATCATAATTGCCCTCCTCCAATTCGGCAAATTTCGTATCAATGCCGTATTCCACAAGCCTGGTGCCTGAATGCATGGCCTTGATCAGAATGTCATTCTTGTACTTGGAGCTAAGCAATCCGCCAGTTCGCATCACGACTGGTGGAAATTCCTCTTTTTCCACCTTCCAGAATGGGATTCCATTCTTCCATACAGTCACCATCCTGTGGTCTGGTTCGTTGTTCAGCGTCGGCGGCAATGCAATTGCCTCCTCCACTTCCTTG
>JAFYGL010000449.1 GCA_017543165.1 Victivallales bacterium
CAAAGCCCCAGACCACAAGAAAGCATCTGCTGGGTATTTTCACGGACAAGGATGCACAGATACTCTTTTTGGACGCGCCTGGCATCCATCAAGGCAAAATCGCAATTGACGAGGCAATGGACCGCTCCATAGAACGAGTTTTGACGGATGCGGACATTGTCCTCTGCCTGGCGGATCCCACACGCAAGCCAGGCGCAGAAGATCAATTGGCAGTGGACCGCGCCAAAAAGTCAGCCAAGAAAGTCATCATTGCAATCAACAAGATGGACATTGCAACAAAGGAGCAGGTTTCCGAATGCAAGGACTTCTACCATGCCGCCCTGCCAGAAGCGCCCATTCTGGAGATTGCCGCCATCGACCATGAAAAATCGATGCCGCTGCTGGCCCTGCTGAAGGAAAACCTGCCACAGGGGCCATTCCTCTATGACGAGGACGAGATAACTGATGTCTATGAAAGGGACATCGCGGCGGAATTCATACGGGAGGTACTGCTGGAGAAGTTGAACCAGGAAGTGCCCCATTGCGTGGCGGTGTCCATTGACAAATGGGTGGAGAAGCCCAGCAAAATCTCCATTGGCGCAGTGCTGTATGTGGAGCGCGAAGGGCATCGCGGCATAATCATAGGGCACGGCGGGCAGCGCATAAAGGAGATTCGCGTCGCCGCCGCCAAGCGCATCGCGGACTTTGTCCAGACACATGTGGACCTGAGCATATTCATAAAGGTAAAGGAAGACTGGCGCGAGAACAAACGCTTCCTTGCTGAATGCGGGCTGGAAACCAAATAACCGTGACTATCCAGTCCCTCCCTGTTAGGCATGGATATTTTTAATCCACAGATTTCCACAGATTTCCACTGATTTCATCTGTGATAATCTGTGGAAATCTGTGGATCAATATTAAATCATGCCCTTCAAGGTGAGTGCTGGATAGTTACAAATAAACAAGGGGAAACACATCATGAAAAAGACATTTGCTTATTTTGCACTGCTCATTTGCGGAATCGCATTGCTCCAGGGATGCGCCTCAATGTCATCAACAAAAGCAGACACCTGCGCCCCCGCCTGGAAAGACTGGGACAACTGGAAGAACAACCCGCCTGAACTAATCGAACGCTCGGAGAAAGTCTCGCCAGAGAAATGGGCCATGCGCTTCATAAAGCAACGCGAGGCATTGGAGAAATTCGCACCATGGATTCTGGACGAATACAAGCAGATTGACCAGGCAATGGGATGGCCAGAAGGCTTTGCAGAAAAGAAATTCTGCTATGGCGTGAAGAACACGGTTCCACCGCCAGAACATGAATGCACCAGCTGGGCCGCAATGCCTGACATAACTGACAACAAGTGCGTCATGATACACAAGAACAGGGATTCCTCCATCAGCAGGCTGGCCGTCTATCGCCATCAGGTGCCTGGCAAGAACGCCTTCATCGGATGCGGCGCATACGGCTCCCTCTTCCCAGCCTCAGGCGTCAATGAAAAGGGCCTTGCAATATTGATGAACGCAGGCGACACCACAGACGATGTGCACCAATATGGTCTGAGCACGCCGCAGATGCTGCGCATCGCCCTGGAATGCTGCGACAATGCAAAGGACGCAGTCGCCCTTCTGAAGAAGATGGCATTGGCAGGCGCATACAGCCGCCCTGACTGCGGCAGCATCTGGTATGTGGCCGATTCCAAGACGGCTTACGTAATGGAAATGGCACTGCACCGTGTCGAATACGAGGAAATCAAGAGCGGCTTCTCCATCAGGGCAAACGAATGGCATTTCCCGCCCATGAGGGCAATCTCCAAGGATGGACCTGGCCTGATGGCATACAGCCTCAAACGGGAAATTGCCGTGCAGAAACTGCTGATGCTGGATGCATACAAGAAGAACGGTGTCCTGGCTGAAAAGGACATTGCCATCGCCAGCCGTTTCCGCCCCGACACGGAGGACGCCAGGAAGCACTTCACCGAAAAGGAACTCCCGCATGTGATACGCATCTGCGGGGACAGGACAATCTCCGGCACCACTTTCGTGCTGGACAAGGAATACCCTGATGTGCTTACCACCGCCTGGATCGCCTGCGGGCACATCTGGCACTCGGTCTATATCCCATATCCAATCACACTGACGGACTTCCCAAAGCCAATCGCAAACGGCACATACGCGGACGCAGTCTTCCACCGTTTCTGGAAGTACAAGTACAAGACCTCCCTGGAGGACGCATTCAAAATCGAAGATGAAATGCGCCAGGCACACAACGCCGCAGTAGAAAAGGCCAGGGAACTGCTCCGCCAGAACCGCAAGGCCGAGGCAGTCAAACTGCTGAACGACACATTCGCACAAAACTGGGAAAAGGCCGCAGCATTCCATAAAAACAGAGACACCAAATAAAACGCAGAGGCGCAGTTTTTTTGATTGTTGAGCGTAATCGGAGCCGCTGGCTTCAGCAAAATCGGAGACTATCGGAGCCGCTGGCTTTAGCCAGCGGAAAAGGCTTGCCCCTCCAATAGTTTTGCAATTACCTCCGTTTGCAAGCATCCTAATAGAAATGGAAACGATAATGAACAAGTCCCGCTACATTGATTTGATGGAGAAAGTGCTTTCCGCATATACAAATGAGCACATTGACCGTTACTACAATGACGTCAAAACAGGCGGCTTGAAGGAGCATGGCTTTCCACGCTTGACTGCGGACATCGGCATCCTGATCGCCCATGGCAAACGGACCGACTTGAAAGAGCGTCTGCAAAAGATGATGGACCTTTGCTGCGATGAAATGCCAAGTCACAAAAAGTGCGCCAATGACTTCAGCGTCAAGGAGATCATTTTTGCCCTGATTGAAATGGAAAAGCACAAGACTTTCCCACAGGCAAAGATAGACGAGTGGAAGGAAAAACTCAAGGCCATCACGGTGGAGAAATGCTATGACATCTATGCCGAGAAGGAGGACAGCAAGGTGTTCAACTGGGCGGCTTTCACCATGCTCAGCGAATGGATGCGCTATCACATCGGCATTGCGCCCAAGGACGAACGCTTCATTGACATTCAGGCTGCCTCCCAGTGGCAATGGGTAGAGGAGAATGGAATGTACCGCGACCCCAACGAGCCGATGGTCTATGACCTGGTCACCAGAGGGCTGTTCGCCCTGTTGCTTCATTTCGGCTACAGAGGCAAGTATTTCGAGCAATGGGACAATGCGTTGAAGAAAGCAGGCCTGCTCACATTGAGAATGCTTTCCGTCTCTGGCGAAATACCATACGGCGGACGCAGCAACCAATTTCCGCACAACGAGGCCCACCTTGCAATCATCCTGGAATACGAGGCGGTCCGCTATGCAAAGATGGGCGACATGAAGACTGCGGGGCAATTCAAGGCGGCGGTGCTGCGGGCACTATCGAACATCGAAGGCTGGCTGGCCCAGAAGCCCATCACTCATGTCAAGAACAGGTTTCCACGTGAAACAAAATACGGCTGCGAGAATTATGCCTACTTTGACAAATACATGATCACAGCCGCTTCTTTCCTTTATGTCGCCTACTTGCTGTGCGATGACAGCATCCCTGCAGCCGAAATTGACGACAAGACTGGAGATAGCTGGCAGAGTTCAGACTATTTCCACAAGTTGTTCCTTCGCGCTGGCAATTATTTTGCAGAATACGACTACAGGGCAGATTACCATTATGACGCCTCTGGCCTCGGGCGTCTGCATCGCAAAGGAGCACCAAGCGCAATATGCCTCTCAACACCTGGAACAGGCACACCACAATACACAGTCAATGCCGAGGATGCCATTCCCTTTGCCATAGTTCCTGAAATATCGGATAATGACGAATGGCTTTCTGGCGCAGCCCCCACAGCCGTGCATAAAATAGAACGGCACAGCGCGGAAGACAACAGCGCACAGGCGGAAGTCACATGCCGCTGGCCCAATGGCCGCGAGGTGAAAAGCCATTATTCACTGACCGAAAATGGTCTTCAAATCACACTGGCAGGTCAGGGCAGACTTGGTCTTATGCTTCCCGCGTTTCTGTTCGACGGCAAGGAAAAGAGCATTGTTGAATGTTCAGGCAAAGCCCTCACAATCCATTACCATGGATGGGTTTGCCAATATCAGCTGGAGCAGGGAGAGACGATTCTGGACACAGGCAGGCACGGCTACAACCGCAACGGTCATTATGGAATCTTCCGTGCCGACGGAAAGGATGCTCTGACAGTCAGAATCGCCATATTCCCAGCCAACACCGATGGCCAGTTGCCGTAGTGGCGCTCAAGGCAAATGCTGGAGGATACGGTCTTGCCAATATAGGAATTGTGGCTCAATGCGGTTTCAGCAATCCAAGTTGTTTCGGGCAACAGCTCAAAAAAACATTTAAGGGGACTCCAGGACAATTCCGCAAAGGCCCCCTCCACCACCACCTGGCCATAAAACCGCTTCAATCTCCTGATTTTGCAAAACATGAACAACAAAATGTGACCAAGCAATTTGCAAAAACAGAGCAAGGCGGTAAATTAAGCCACGTTTTCAAAAGAAACAAGAGTGCGGGCGTAGCTCAGTTGGTAGAGCGCCACCTTGCCAAGGTGGCTGTCGACGGTTCGAGTCCGTTCGCCCGCTCCAGTTTTGACATCAAGTGATGCGGGCGTAGCTCAGTTGGTAGAGCGCCACCTTGCCAAGGTGGCTGTCGACGGTTCGAGTCCGTTCGCCCGCTCCATTCCTTTCAATGCAGGAGGTCTTTTAATTTGGCTTCCTGCTTTTTTTGTTTTTACGCATGAAGGACAGATACGACGTCATAGTTGTTGGCAGCGGGCTGGGTGGAATGACGGCGGCCAGGCGCATGGCATGGGCGGGGCACAGAGTGCTTCTCGTGGAACAGCACAGCCAGATGGGCGGCCTTGCCACGTATTTCAGGCGCAAAGGACATATCTTCGACGTGGCCTTGCATGGCTTCCCCGTTGGAATGAAAAAGAGCCTGCGCCGCTATTGGGGAAAAGACTTTTCGGACAGGGTAAGCCAGGTCCGTTCCATACGCTTCTGCAATCCCCAGTACAAACTGGAAAGCACCTTCGACACAAAGGACTTCACAGCAAAACTGACGGAGCATTTCGGCATTGCAAAAGAGACCGTGGACGCATTCTTCGCCGCACTGGCCGCAATGAACTACTACGACCGCAACGAGGACACCACACAGCAGCTTTTCCAGCGCTTCTTCCCTGGCAGGACCGATATATGGCGCTTTCTGATGGAGCCCATCGCATACGCCAACGGCTCCACTTTGCACGAGCCCGCAATTTCATACGGCATTGTATTCGGCAACTTCATGAGCGAGGGTGTCTATACATTCACTGGCGGCACGGACCTTATGCTGTCCATGATGGAGAAGGAACTGCTCTCATCGGGCGTGGATGTGGAGACATGCTGCCAGGCTGAAGGCATCTGCGTGGAGGAAGGCCGCATAAAATCCGTGCTGTTGAACGGCCATGAAATCGGGTGCAAGGCCGTGATTTTCAATGGCAGCCTGCCGCGGCTGGTGCATGAACTGGTGGGGGACGGGCATTTCCAGCAAGACTTTGTCTCAGGGCTTAACCAGGTCAGGCTCAGCACCTCAAGCTGCCAGGTGTACATCGGCATCAAGCCAGGCGAAAAACTGCCATTCATCGGCGATCTGCTCTTCACCTCCAGTTATCCTGAGTTCGACAGCGAGGCGCTTTGCTCCAGAAACATCACCAGCAGGACATATTCCGTGTACTATCCCGAAATACGCCCAGGCACAGACAGGTACAGCATCGTGGCCTCCATGAACGCAAAATACCAGGACTGGGCCTCGCTGACCAAGGAGCAATACAAGGCATCAAAGGCCGCGATGATAGAAGACACACTGGATGCGCTGACGGAATACGTGCCAAACATCCGCAGCATCTGCGACTACACTGAGGCGGCCACGCCAATGACTTTCGGCAGATACACGGGGCATAAGAATGGCGCCACCTTCGGCACTAAGTTCGAGGGGCTCAAATACAGCATGGAGATGGGCAGGCAGGTGAAGGGGCTCTTCCACACTGGCTCCGTGGGCATAATCATGTCAGGCTGGCTGGGCGCAGTCAACTACGGCGTGATTGTGGCAAACGAAGCGGACCGCTTCCTACATAGTTAGTGGACTGTGGACTGTGGACTGTGGGCTGTGAGGAGGCTAGGTGTCAACGGATAGTGTTGTGCCTGTCAGGTGCGCATGGCAGTCACACGTCCTGACGCGCGGCCAATGGCCGCGCGGAACAGCGTGCCGCGCGAAACGCCTAACGCCATCCACAAGGGAG
>JAFYGL010000450.1 GCA_017543165.1 Victivallales bacterium
ATATCGACTATTTCCAGATGAAGGGCGTAGATGCCAAGCCTGGAAACAAAGTGGAGCTCAAGGCCAGGATTTCAGGCAAGGGCAAGGTTGGCATTGGCTTCTATGCCTATAAGGAAAAGAGCTGGACTGCCGTTGCCACGCCGCTCAAGTATTTTGAACTTGGAGACGAGCCGCAGGAAATCGCGATTGAATTCACAGTGCCAGCCAATGCAGGCACACTTCGTCCCCTGTTCCGCCTCAGCTCCAATTCGAAGTTCAAAGTTGCCAAGTATTCCTTTAAGGTTAAGGAATAAATATAATGGGACTTATGGGAACTATGGGACGATAGGCAGAATCCTATAGGTCCCATAGGTCCCATAAGTCCCATAAGTCCCATAAAGGTTTCCAAATAAACAATAAAGAAGAATTACACCAATGCATCAACCAAAATATGCAATGTTTTTTGATTTCCACACCCAGAAGATGTGCAAGGGCGTGGGCAGTGAATTTGACGCAGACAAGTTTGCAGGATGGCTTGCGGACTGCGGCGTGGATACCGTAGGCATACACGCGAAATGCAACCAGGGCTTTTGCTACTATGACACCAAGGTGGGCACACGGCATCCCACGCTGGCGGCAGGGCAGGACATGTTCGGCGATGCCGTGGCGGCTTGCAATGCACGCGGCATACAGGTGGTGGCATATCTTAACTGCGGGCTTTCAAACGAAACTTTGGTTCAGCATCCTGAATGGGGCAACATATCTCCAGAAGGCAGGCTTCTGCATCCTGACATTTATGGCTTTGGAGAGGTTACCCCATATATGCGGGTTGCATGCATGAACACGCCTTACCGCGAGTATTTCTTCTCACTTGTGCGTGAAATACTGGAGAAATATCCAGTGGTGGGCTTCTTGTTTGACAGTTTCAACGGCTTCCCATGCGTGTGCCCGCACTGCATTGAACGGATGCACCAGGAAGGCATTGACATACATGACAAGGCGGCTGTTGAGAGGTTCGGGCGCACCAGTGTCCTGCGCATGGGCGAGGACTTGTCCAAACTGGTGCATTCAATACGCCCTGATGTCTATACATACTTCCTTGGGCTGGGGGCTGTGAACAACGCCAGACTTGCACCAAGTTATCTGGAGTGCGAGTGCCTGCCCACAAATCCTTCATGGGGATATGACATGCTGCCGATTTCCGCACGCTACTACCGCACACTCAGCAAGGGCCCGCATCTGAACATGACTGGCCGCTTCTACAATTGGGGCGATTTTGGCAGCCTGCGCACGCTGGACGCCATATTGTATGACCTGTATTTCGGACTGGCAAACGGAATGCGCCCAGATTTGAGCGACCATTTGCACCCCACAGGCAGGCTCTATGAGGGGGTATGCAAGCGCTGCAAGGAGGCATTTGACAATGTGCGCCAGTACGAGGAATGGCATGACAATGCGGAGAACCTGGTGGACGTCGGCGTGGTGAGAGTAGATGGGCACAAGTCTTCCATGGTGGGCGCCACGCGCATGCTTTCTGAGTTGAGGATGCAGTTTGACTTTATCGACTGCAATTCCGACTGGTCGAAATATAAGGTGCTGGTTCTCCCAGACGAGGTGACAGCGACGCCTGAAGTGGTCGAGAGGCTGAAGAAGCACTATGCCGCAGGGCGCGGCGTGATAGCCACAGGCGTATCGGGGCTGCTTCCGAATGGCACGGATTTCGCATTGCCAGAGGACTTCGGCGTCAAGTACATTTCGGAATACAAGGCGACGCCAGTGTATTTCAACATGGCGGATGAATGGATGGAGAACATACCAGAGCTGCCGCTGGCAGTCAATGCGCAAGGTTACAACATTGAACTGCTGCAAGGCACACAGTGTGCGGGGCATTTGGTTGCCCCTGTGCTGGAGCATGCCTGGGATGGCGTGTATTCCTCGTTCTACACGCCGCCTGACAAGGAGACCTCAACGCCATTCGCCACCTGGAACGGGCGCACTGCGTATTGTTCGTTCAAGTTGTTCGCGTCGTACTATGAGGCCGCCTCTCGTGAATTGAGGCAGGTCATTGCCAATTTCCTTGCCAAGTTGCTCCCGCAGCCTTTGCTGCGTGTGAATGAGATGCTGCCCACCACTGGGCGCTGCTTTGTGACGAAACAGCCTGGCCGCCTGCTGGTGCATGTGCTTCACTATGTGCCTGAATTGCGCGGCAAGATGCTCATCGTGGAAAATGCGTTCCAGGCAAGCAACGTGGAAATTCGCCTGCGCCTGGACGGGCTCAAGCCAACGAAATGCTACATCTGCCCTGACAGGAAGCCAGTGCCATTCA
>JAFYGL010000451.1 GCA_017543165.1 Victivallales bacterium
ATGAGGCAATTGCCGTAATCGCGGAATGCAGGATACCCGAGGGGCTTGCTGGCTGCCCATATCCTGCCTATTCGCCTGGTGGCTTATATGGCAGGCGCTGGTGGAGTCTTGACTATGCCTTGACAATGGAGGCAGTAAAATGGCTTGATGACGCCCAGGCGCTGGAGTTCATCGGCAATCTGGAGGGGATGCAGAAGGATGATGGCCGCATTCCGCTTTACAGCGATGACAACTACAGGCCATTCCCGTTCATAAAGGAGCCAGTTGGCTCTCTGCCAAAGTTCTTCCAGGTCGCTTTTGACATTGCGGAAATGAGCAGTGAAGCGAATGTGAAGCGCAAGGTGCTGGGAATCTTCCAGCGGAATCTGGAGTGGTGGTTCAAAAATCGCCTGGACAGAGCTACAGGTTTGATAACGGCGGTGTTTGAAGAGACGTTCATTCCCTACACACAAGGATGGGTTGGCTCGTATGCGCCAATGGACACCAACGTGCAGGTGCTTCTTGGCTGCTGGAATGCAGCCTGCCTGGCGCACGAAATCGGTGCCATGGACACGGCAAACGCCCTTGCGACAAAGGCAAATGAACTTGAGGACGCCATTTCCAGGCATCTTTGGGATGAGGCCGAAGGCTGTTACATGCCGTATCTGGTGCAGGAAAAACGGCGGCACAACTGCAAGATGGCGTCCATGTTCCTGGGTTTTTATCTTCCAGACATGGGGCGGCACAAACGTCTTCTGGAACATCTGCTGGACTCGAATGATTTCAATTGGGGGAACATGCCATTGACCACTGTCTCTAAAAAGGACCAGATGTTCCAGACCGTCGAGGGGAACTACAATGGAAATCCCTCCTGGAGCGGCAGTGTCTGGGCCCTTTCAAACGACGCCGCCATAAAAGCGCTGAAACACGCGGGATTGAACAAATACGCAAGAGAACTCGCCGTGGCGACTGTGAAGGCATTCCGCGGAAACTATGCGGAATTCCTGCACCCTTTCACATGGGAGGGACATGGTGTGAAAAGATATGCGTGGACTGCCGCAATATTCCTGCGCATCTTGATTGAAGAAGTTCATTTACTGGAGCCAAATTACAAGGGAGGTAATAAACATCCAATGTGAAAGCCTTAGGCGTCCACATTGGATGTTTATTGCCTCAAGGGAGAAAAATGACAATGTTGAAGTTGAATCTGAACACGTACAGGGACAAGGTTCTTGGTTGCTGGATGGGCAAGAACATCGGCGGCACGCTGGGAGGTCCGTTTGAGGGCAGGCGTGAAATGAACAACGCCACTTTCTATGTGCAGAAAATGGATGGCAAACCCCTGCCCAATGATGATTTGGATTTGCAGTTGCTGTGGCTGCGAGCCGCCGAGGAAAAGGGCCTTCTGCGCCTGAATGAGAGGGTGCTGGCCGAGTACTGGTCCTACGAAAACACAGGACCCTGGAATGAATATGGCGTGTCAAAATGCAATATCGCCCGCGGATTGATGCCGCCTCTTTCTGGCTCCTGCAACAATGACGTATGGAAGTGGAGCAACGGCGCCTGGATACGCTCTGAAATATGGGCGTGCTTCTTCCCTGGAATGCCAGACATTGCCTGCAAATACGCCTACTACGATTCATGCATAGACCATTGCGGCGAAGGCATCTACGCGGAAATGTTCACAGCCTCAATGGAATCAGCCGCCTTCCTGCTGGACGATGTGCGCAGCGTGATTGAATTCGGCGTGGCGCGCATTCCAGAGGACTGCCGCGTGGCACGGGCAGTAAGGCTTGCCTGCGACTGCTATGACAAGCATGTGCCATTTGCGGAGGCGCGGGAGAAGATAGTCCAGGACAGCGCGGATCTGGGCTGGTTCCAGGCGCCAGGCAACCTGGGCTTCACCACATTGGGGCTTTTGTATGGCGAGGGCGACTTTGGAAAAGCGGTCTGCCTTGCGGCGAATTGCGGTGATGACACCGATTGCACCGCTGGCACGGCGGGCGCAGTGATGGGCATCATGCTTGGTGCCAGCGGCATTCCCGAAAAATGGACCAAGCCCATCGGCGATTCCATTCAAACATGCTGCATCCTGCCAAATGCAAACTCACACCTTGGCGGGGACATACCGCACACCATCACAGACTTGACCGAGCGCACGATAAGGCAGGCCAGGCTCTATTCCATGGGCACGATTTTCGAGGCGGTGCAGTTCACCGACGGCCCAACTGAAATACCCGAGGACTATGTGGAGAAGCAGAAGTCCAGCGACTATGTCAGGCGCGAGATAAGCACTCGCTCCCCCTACAGGATGGGCTACGATCTGCCGTTCGGCGTGCTTTATGTGCGCTTCGACGGCTGCCCCGACGTGGAGGCGGGCAAGCCCATAAGCATGTATTTCACAATGAACAATTCCTTCTTCATTGAGACGATGATAAACATCAAGCTGGATTTGCCTGAAGGATGGAAGGCGTCGCCTGGAGATGAATGCTGCTTCATAAACAAGGCCAGCTATAACGATTCCGCCAGCAGGCGCAATATTGCGGAACGCGCCATCACAATCATACCCGCTGACTTCTCGGGCGCAATGTTCTACCTTAGGGCGACAGTCACCCTCAGGGGACGCAGCCTGCCATACATAATCAACATACCGCTACAGAAAAAGGACAGCGCCATCTTCTGCTAAAACACTATGCACTTTGCGATTTTGGGCTATATTATGCCGTTTATTTTACGGAGCCGATTTTGTGAAAGATAAAGTGCTCATAGCGGATGGGGACAAAAACCTGTCAGAGGTTCTCAAGGGAATACTCCGCAGAATGGACTGTGTTGTCCGCGTGTGTGAAGAAGCAGGTGAGTTGTCCCGTCTTTTGGAGGAGGAGAATTGGACCTTGCTGATATGCGACGTGTCCATGCTCCCCGATGTATGCCTTGTGCCAGTCGCCGTGACGGCAAATTACGCTGGTATAGTTGCGGCGGACGAAGCGGTGCGGAAGGGGCTTGCCTTTGTGAGGCTGCTTAAGCCAGTGCGGGAAAGCGACGTGCTGTCCGCCTTGAAAAATGCGCAGGAAATGGAGCTTGCGTCCAGACCTGCGCCAGTTCAGGAGACAATCAGAGAGATAAATGAAGGGCAGCTTCATTTTGGATGCCTGCTGGGCGAATCCCCGTCCATGCAGGAGTTGTACCGCCAGATTGGGCGGATGGCGGCCAGCGGAATGAATGTCCTGATACGCGGTGAAAGCGGAACGGGCAAGGAGCTTGCCGCCAAGGCGATTCATAATGCGGGCCTAGGAGAGCAACGCCCGTTTCTGGCGATAAATTGCGCCTCTCTGAGCGACCAGCTGCTTGAATCGGAGCTGTTCGGGCATGTGCGAGGCGCGTTCACAGGTGCCGTCCGTAGCAAGGAAGGTTTATTCCAAACTGCATCGGGCGGCACTTTGTTTTTGGATGAAATAGGCGCGATTTCACCCAGCATGCAGCAGACACTTCTGCGCGTACTGGAGGAACGCAAGATACGGCCCGTGGGCGGCAATGAGTTCATACCCGTGAACGCCCGCATCATAACCGCCACAAACGAAAATCTTGAAAAGGCGATAGAGGAAGGCCGCTTCAGGCTGGACTTGTTCCACCGCCTGAATGTGCTGCCTCTTATAATGACGCCTTTGCGTGAACGGCGCGAGGACATAGTGCCGCTGGCGAAGTTCCTGCTCTCCAAATTCGGATATCCCGATGTTGCATTGAGCGAGGAGGCCATGGCCATGTTGCAGAACGCGCCTTGGCCAGGAAATGTCAGGGAGCTGGAGAATGTGCTGCTGCGGGCGGCGGCATTGCTTCCTGAGGACAGGACGGAAATCATGCCCGCGGACCTGCCCGCGGAAATGCTGAAACCCGCGCGGGCCGAAAGTGCCTCCGCGCCCCAGGAACCCGAAATGCCCGCGGTGGGGGAGCAGATTACGTTGAAGGCGTACCTGAAGGAATGTGAAAGGCAGTATTTGCGCAGGACTTTGGAGCATTTCAATGGGGACAAGGAGGCGGCGAGCCGCGCCCTTGGCATAAGTCTGGCATCTTTCTATAGGAAGTTCAACGAATGAGAAAAGTTGCGAACATGGTATTTGCCGTTGCGGCCTTGCTTCTTGTCTCCTGCCAGAGCCTGATTCCGCAGCCTAGATTCAAACTGGCATTGCACCAGGTGGTGTCGGAGGCGGAACGCGACAATGCCAATTCCTCTCTGATAGTCACGGCACGCTCCATTGACGGAAGCAAGAAGCGAATGATACGCAGCTTCCCGATGATAGATTCCAGGCATATCCTGAAGATAGACGTGCTACGCCAAAAGGACGGCAACAGGGCGGCATTGAAGATATATTTCGATGAATTCGCGCCTGGCCTCTGGTCGGAAGTGCAGTCCGTGGGGGGCAAATTGGAAGTGGCAATGATTGTGGATGGGTTCATCAGCGGATTCATGGAACTGCCTCGGGAACTGGATGCAGACGGTGCAATGGTGACAACGCCTATGTGGAGCCTGGCCGAGGCCAGGCTTATCGCTGAAAACGTGAAAAGAAACTATAAGATAATCAATTCAAGATAACAACTCAACACACGGAGAAGGAAACACGGCAAATGGCTGACAAAAGCATTTTCACAAACTTCAAGGACTACCAGAACTACTTGGACGGCATTACCAGGGGCAATGACGAGGACATGGCGGCTATCCTCAGCCTTATGGACAGGGCCAACAGGACTGGCGAGGAATGGCCTGCCAACTTTCAAAAGCTGTTCCAGACACGCCTGTCAAAGTATTTTGAAAAGCAGGAGAAGCGCAAAATTGATTCACCCACAAAGTTGAACCTGCTGAGGTTGTGCCTGGCGGCGAATCTGGATTCCCCCGCTTTGAGGGAAAAATACGCCATGCTGGCAAAAATGCAGTTCAACACCTACAAGGACACGGACGGGCTTATCGCCGCATTGGGATTGGACAATGAGGAAACGCCTCTGGCACAGGTAAACCAGCGCTGGCAGATGCTCAGGGAAATCAAAATTGCGGCAATCTGCTATGACAAGGATTTGCTTTGCGGGCAGGTCGTTGCATTGGACGATGCGCAGAACCAGGTGGAATTGCAGTTCGAACGCAGATACAACGTGCCGCTGAAGACTTTCATGGACGAATATGTGGTGGTCAAGGACCTTTCCTCTTTGCAGATACTGCTTAAAGGCGGCATCCTGCCCACTTTCCGCGAAGGGCGCAGCTATCTCAAGGAATACAGGGAGAGCCTGGCGGCGGGGCGTCCAGTCACCGATGAGCTGGTGAAGTCAATTCTGGTGCCTGCGGTAATGAGTGAAAAGCACTTTGACATGCAGGTCCGCGGCGTCAGGGAAATGCCGCAGACCATTGCAAAGGAGAAGGAGGAGGCCGCCATTGCGGAATTGCGCTGGGATGACAGCCGTAACGTGCTCGAATTGTCGGAACGTCTGAAAAAAGTCTCCACTCTCAATGTGGAAGGCGAAACCCATTGGGACAATGTGGAGCGCATCATCAACAACGGCAAGGATCGCGCCGAAAGCGTGGAGCGTTTCGCGCTGGCGATCTCGCTCCTTCTCAAGACTGGAAATGCCGAGGCAATACAGCATCTTTACGGCATGGGCGCTGGCATATCGGACGCGCTGGTGTGGAAGGATGTGAATACATGCGTGGATGTGTCCAACAAACTGCCTGGCAAACTGGCCCAGGAATGGTTTGAATACACGGCCAAGGTGATTGGGACTGATTATCTGGCGAAACTGGCAATAAGGCTGCCTTACCGTTTGTGGACATACGTGGAGCATACCCTCAAGGCGCTGGGCAAGCAGGATGAACTGGTGGAGACAGTCAAGGCGGCCCTGGCCACGAACCGCGTTTCCTGCGATGTGATGTACTGGCTCTGGCGCTCGAATCTGGATGAGCTCAAGCAGAAGTACATCGGCGAGGCGACCTTGATATTCAAGACATTGCGCACCGAAGTAAAAGGCGACTACCTCAAGGCCCAAAGGGATTTGAGACGCCTGCTTCTGGATGACGAGGAATTCCAGGTGATGGTCATGAGAAATGGCGACCACCAGGCGGTGATAGACCTCATCCGCTGCGTCAAGCGCTATCCCTTGCTGGACACGGGCGAAATCCAGAGCATTCTGGTGAAGATTGCGGAGATTTATCCAGAATACATCTCCGACATCGAGGAAAAGCGCGCCGCCAAGATTACCATTGGCAAGGTGACGTCCATCCGCGCGTACAACAAGCGCGTTGCCGAACTCAATGATTTGGTGGATGTGCAGATACCAGAGAACACCAAGGCCATTGAGTTCGCCAGAAGCCTGGGCGACTTGAGCGAAAACTCCGAATACAAGTACGCAAAGGAAAGGCAGCGCATGCTGGGGCTGCGCAGGCGCGAATGGGAGCAGAGCCTTGTTGGCATGCGGGCCACTGACTTTGCGGATGTGCAATTGGACAATGCAGTCGTGCCAGGCTGCGCCGTCACCCTCAAGTACAACGACGAATCAACCGAGGTCTTCTACATCCTGGGCTTGCTGGACAGCGATCCCGAGAAGCATATCATCTCGTACGATTCGCCACTGGGCAAATTGCTGGTGGGCAAGGGCAAAGGCGAAAAACTGACCATGCCCAATGGCGCAAAGGCCAGCATCGCCTCCATCGACAAGCTGCCGAAGGAAATGTACGTATTCCTGGCAGACAAATGATTTGAATGCGCGCCCCGCGCGGGGCGCGGCGAAATAAAAACAAGGAGCAATAAAAAATGACACAGATTTCCCCATTGCAGAAGGCACGCGCGGCGTATGCGCCGAAGCTGCCCCCAGTCCTGAACGAGTGCGGCCCATTTGCCAAAGCACAACTTGGCGAACCAACACAGTCAGTGGCAGACCAGGACAAAATCAAGGCTCTGTTCCCAGATACATACGGGATGCCTGCGATCAAATTCGTCAATGGCGCGCAGCGTGACACGCAGCCCATCAAGGTGGGCGTCATTCTGTCTGGCGGTCAGGCGCCTGGCGGGCACAATGTCATATCTGGCTTGTTTGATGGACTGAAGGCCCTGAACCCCAAGAACGAGCTTTACGGCTTCCTGGGCGGCCCCTCTGGCCTGATTGACGACAAGTACATCATCCTTGATGAAAAGAAGATTGACGAATACCGCAACACAGGAGGATTCGACATCATCTGCTCTGGCCGTACAAAACTGGAGACCGAGGAGCAGTTCGAGAAGGTGGCGGCCAACTGCAAGGCACACGGCATCAGCGCAGTCGTCATCATCGGCGGCGACGATTCAAACACAAACGCCTGCACACTGGCACAGTACATGCTTTCCAAGAAGACTGGTGTTCAGGTCATCGGCTGCCCCAAGACCATTGACGGCGACCTGAAGAACGCGTGGATCGAGGTGTCTTTCGGTTTTGATACCGCAACCAAGGTGTATTCCGAACTTATCGGCAACATCATGAGGGATGCCAATTCCGCCCGCAAGTACTGGCACTTCATCAAGCTTATGGGCCGTTCCGCCTCCCATATCGCATTGGAATGCGCTCTTCAGACACATCCTACAGCATGCCTCATCTCCGAGGAAGTTGCCGCGAACAAGACATCCCTGGCGGAAATCGCCGATAAACTGACCGCCCTGGTGGTGGCGCGCGCCGAAAAGAAGATGAACTTCGGCGTTGTCCTGGTTCCAGAAGGCCTTATTGAATTCATCCCCGAGATGAAGTCCCTTATCGCCGCTTTGAATGACCTGCTGGCAATCAATGCCAAGGACTTTGAGGCACAGGCCACACCAGAGGCAAAGGCAGACTTCGTGATGAAACTGCTCAAGCCCGAAAACGCCGCCACACTGGCTTCGCTGCCAGCCGCTATACGCAACCAGCTCCTGGGCGACCGCGACCCCCACGGCAATGTGCAGGTCTCAAGAATCGAGACAGAGAAACTGCTCATCGCCATGATCGAAGAGCGCATCGCAAAGATGGAAAAGAAGGTCAAGTTCAGCACACAGGCTCACTTCTTCGGATACGAAGGACGCTGCGCCGCACCTTCAAACTTCGATGCGGACTACTGCTACAGCCTGGGCTACACCGCCTCCGCGCTAATCGGCGCAGGCAAGACAGGATACATGTCCAGCGTGCGCAATGTTTCCATGCCAGCCTCCGAATGGGAAGCAGGCGGCATTCCGCTGACCATGATGATGAACATGGAACACCGCCACGGAAAGGATGTGCCAGTCATCCGCAAGGCACTGGTGGAACTGGACGGCAAGCCATTCAAGACCTTCGCCGCAAACCGCGACGCATGGGCGGAAGGCGTTGATTTCGTCTATCCAGGACCAATCCAGTACTTCGGCCCCGCCGAAGTCTGCGACCGCGTCACCGCCACCCTGGCGCTGGAACACTGATTATTCCATTTGGGGATATTATTTGGGGAGGGGGAAGGGGCCAAAAAGGCCCCTTCCCCCTCCCCAAGCCCCACCTCTATCCCTTACTTCGCGAAGCGCATTTCGCCTTGGCGAAATGCGCTTCGCGGGTAATGTATAGAGTTGTGTTTTTGTGGATGAGGGAAAGGTTTTTATTCTGCAATCCAAAGATAAAATACAGTCCACAG
>JAFYGL010000452.1 GCA_017543165.1 Victivallales bacterium
AGTGGACTGTGGACTGTGGTTCGTTGGGTGCGAAAAGCCGTGGTTATTGCGGGCGATAATATCGCCCGCCACAGAACTCCACATTAGTCCCTATGTCTGCTCATGTCGATTTTGGCCTCTTCCCAGAACAGTTTGTCTTCCACTGGCTTGTTGTCGATTTCCCAGAAGTGGTTCATGGTGTCCTCCTTGGGAAGGGGCTTGGAATTAAGTTCTTCAAGGTAGGCCTTGAAGTCATCAATGGAAAGCGCGGCATCTGTGGTGAAGTCCTCTTTCAGCAGCCACTTGAGGAAGTTTGCTGTGACGGGATTTGCGCAGTTTGCCATGTTGAATGTGCACACAGTGAGAATGCCCGCGCCGACGCGCACCGAGAACAGGTGCGAGAAGTTGCGCAGCGTGTCATCTGGCAAGAAGTCCTTTACCTTGAAGATGAGGCCCTTCATGCGATCCCTGACTGGCTTGTCAATGCCGCACACTATTTCATTCACCTTGCATGGGAAATGGTCCAGATTGATTTTGCAGCCAGCCTCCAGCAGCGGTTGCATATTCAGGTCAAAGTACCTGTTTGAGGCGAGTGCCTTCTGCAGGCTTTCGCTGTAGATGATGCCGCCCAGATTGGAGCCCCTGTCCCAGATGCAGGGCTTGAAGCGCTCCAGCGTGGCAGGCAACTGCCACTGATTGCGTGGCGCGTCCTTGCTGTACAGCAGAATCACGTTTTTGCCTGACGCCAGATTGTCCAGCACCTTCTGGTCCAAGGTATCTGTAAGAATAGTCTTGGATTCGGCATCGGTATCCACATACAGATCCAATGCGGAGAGGCGGCACTGTGCGGACCCGCGCCTGGCCCTGGGATAGAACCACATCTGCCACTGGTTGCTGTACTCGCAATTGTCGGTGGTAAAGATTGCCTTCAGTATGGAGCAGCGGGCATTCTTGCAGGCCTTTGCAGTGACGGTGAGTTTCACCAGCGTCTGGAATCCGCCTGGCAGCATAAAGTCCAGCCCCTCGTAGAGTTTCTCGCCATCCAGGAACACCTGGAGTTTGCCGCGTATTTCAGGCTGCGGCAGGAAATCGGAGACTGCTATGCCGATTTCAACGGGGGTGTCATAGTAGAACACCTCGTCAGGCATATCGGCCAGCAGTGCGAAGTCGCCATTGAACTGCAGCATCCACTTGGGGTCGAAATACTTGTCATCATCGAAACAGTCGATGATGCCGTTCTTGTTTTCGTACTTCATGCAGTCCGCCAGTTGAAGCATTTCAAAGCCACGCAGGTGCGAGAAGCGCAGTTTTTCCAGGAATACCTTGTATGCCAGTTTCTTGAACTGGCGTGAGCCCTCTATGTAGTCGGGCATCTTCTCGGCCAGGCCCTTGCTTTCAATGAGTGCGGGCAGTTCCGTCATGAAGCGCGGCTTCTTGATGCCGTTCGCCTCAATGTATTCAGGCCCCACCTTCTCGCAGAACTCGTCGAATTTGCGGGCCATTGCGGCGTAGTCTGGAATGTCGATGTAATGGAGTGCCTCATGGGACAGCGTGGGGCGCAGCGGCGTCGCCACCCTGTATGCGCTGACACTGCTGTACTCGTTGTCAGCCTTGGCTTCAAGGGGCGCATCGTATGCGGAGCCATTCATGCGCCAGGGCGCGTCGCTGGTGAACATGCCAGCATGGTGCTTGAAGGGGAAGAAATAAGCGATATGCTGGCAAAACACATCCGCCGTGTCCCTGTCATATTCGCCCCAGCCAGAATTGTCCATGATAAGTTTGTTGGGGGCCAGTGCGCGTCCTTCCTCGTACAGGGCCCGCACTTCCTTGAAATGGCCTGAATTGTGCATTTCATTGCCAATGCAGAATATGGCGATGGACGGATGGTTCCTGTATTTCAGGATTGTCTCACGCCAGGCGGTGTTGTTCATGGACAGGTTTTTCTTCTGGCCATGCTCGTCATAGTCGTATGCAAAGCCGATTTCCAGATGTATAAGGAGGCCCAGTTCATCTGCGGCATTGACGAATTCCTCGTTTGGAATCGTGCTGTGGTAGCGCACCAGATTGAAGCCGTACTTCTTTGCCTGGGAGATGTTCTTTATCGCGGCGTCCCTGAGTGTGCCGCCAGTCATGTTTGGATGCTCGTGTGCGGTGATGCCGCGTATATAGCCGCGCAGGTACACGGGAGAGCCGTTCAGCAGCAGTTCCTTGTTCTGGAAAGGGCGCAATTCGCTGTAGCCAAAGCGCACATTGCCCTGCGCGACGGTATATAGCGCAGGTGCGTCTGGCGACCATGGATTCAGGTTGCGGGCATCCAGCATGTACCTGACGCCGCCCTCGCATGGCTCCATGGAAAGCAGGGGACACTTTACCTCGTTCCCCTTTGCATCAAGTATCGTGATTGCCTCAAGTTTTGCCTCATTCTCAATGAAAAGCAAACCAGCCGAAACCTTGCTGTAAATGAACATAATCTCTCCTCTTTGGTATCTACCACTTCACGAAAAGTTCCTGCGCGGGGACAAAGAGGCCTTCTTTTGGAGTGAAGAGCCACATTGCCGTATCTGGGCGCAGTATCTTTCCATTGGTTTCCTTTATCTTGTCTGGTGTTACAACGGTAAGTGAAATCGCGAAGTCAGGGCAGAGCTTGATCAATTTGTCACAAACCTCCCTTGGCCAGTTCACTTCAGGCAGAATCAATTTCAATGCCTTGTCCTCCTGGACAAAGCCTCCCAATGCAAACAGTTTTTCCGGCGAGTTGCGGCGCACCAGAGTGATTATCTGCACTGTGCTTTTCCCTTCCTTGACAGTTTTTCTGTATTGCCTCAGTTCGATTCCATTGTCATTGCAGAATCTGGCGATTCCTGCTTCGTCCAGGAAATCCACAGGCGTGCCATCCATTTTCGCGGCATTGCTGGCCGTGGCCAGGGCAGCCTTTATGACTGGCTCGTTCGCCTCCTGGTATGTATAGACATAACTGGCCAGCATTGAGCCGTCTTCCTGAATGCGCAATGTCTGCTCCAGTGTAAGGCAGCCATTAAGAAGCAGGAGCGCCGCCAGCATCGCAGCCAGGACAACTATTGAGAAAAACACTCTTTTCATTTCAACTTCTCGAATTGGGTCAATGATTGCTCCAGAACCTGGGCATGAAGGCTGTGCCCTGCCGCGTCCATTGTCACCACAGCAGGAAAATCCTTGACCTCGAATTGCCAGATTGCCTCAGGCGCGCCGAATTCCTCCAGAAAATGCACTGCGCTGACCTGCTGCACCGCATTGGCCAGCACCTGGGCCGCGCCGCCGATGGCATGAAGATACACGCAGCCAAAGCGGCGGCATGCCTCCAGCGTCGCCTTGCCCATGCCACCCTTACCGATTATGGCACGGATGCCGTACTTTTCTATGACGAATGCCTCGTATGGCTCCTCACGGCTGGATGTGGTGGGGCCCGCCGCAGTGACGCGCCAATTTCCATTTTCCTTCACGATGACGGGCCCGCAATGATAGATTGCGCCGTTTCTGAAGTCAGGCACCCTGCCCAAATCTGGTTTTCCCGCCAGGTACTTGTGGGCGGCGTCGCGGGCGGTATATATTCGCCCCGTCAGGAGAACTGCGTCCCCCAATTTCAAGGAGCGCACGCTTTCCTCCGAAAGCGGTATGTCCAGTTTTACATTAGCCATTGTGATTTTAATGAAAAAAGCCGGCGATTTGTGGTAATATGCCACATTCGCCGGCTTTATCCAGTGAATATCCTACACTAAAGATTAACGAGCGTAGAATTCGATAACTTTTGTGATTTCGATGTTGTTGTTGATGTCTTCCGGCTTTGGCATGTCATCCAGCACGGTGAACTTGCAGTCGCCTGCCTCTTTCTGGAAGTAGGAGGGGATTGCCGCGTCATTGCCTTTCGCGATGTCCGCGATGACAGGTGAGCGCTGTGGGTCGATGCTGACGACCTGGCCTTTCTTCAGGCGGTAGCCGCCGCGGTTGACAGGCTTGCCATCCACCAGAACGTGGCGGTGCGAGACAATCTGGCGTGCCGCGAAGATTGTGGGCGCGAGGCCAGCGCGGTAAACAGCAGTGGTAAGGCGCATCTCAAGGCTGGCAAGAAGCTTGTCACCAGTGATGCCCTGGCCCTGGCGGGCCTTTTCATATAGGAAGCGAAGCTGACGCTCTGACACGTTGTAGAATGTCCTCAACTTCTGCTTTTCAAGAAGCAGTTCGCCGTATGTGGAGAGTTTGCCGCGGCGCTTTGTGGGCCCGTGCTGGCCAGCTGGATATGGCCTGTTGATGGTGATTTCCTTGCCGTCCTTGCCCTTGACGGTGCGTGATGCGGTCGGGCAGTTTGCCTTGCCCCACAGGCAGTAGCCAACCCTGCGGCACATTGTGTGCTTTGGGCCCCTTACTGAAGCTTTCTTTGCGTCAGCCATTGTAATGTCCTTTTTTTTAGTGTTTCATGCCACGGCTTCCACTGTCGCCTCCACTAGACCTTAGCCACTCGACCCACTCGGGCAAGTGCTTCCCCTGACTGTGCGGGGGAGGAGGCTCTTCCGCGACAAAAGAAAAAAGTTTGCATAAGTTAATGCGGAAAGCCCATTTTTCAAGCAGGAAGGGCAAATTTTGCAGCGCGGCAGACTGCGATGTCTCCCCGCGGCGGGCTGCGATGTTTCCCCGCGGCGGGCTGCGATGTTTCCGCGCGGCTGTTGCTAGGCGCGGTTCTCCGCGCGGCCATTGGCCGCGCGTCAGGATGAAGGTAGCCAACCAGACTGGCATACGCAAATGTTTCTGCACAACTGGGCGCGGCCATGGCCGCGCGAATAACAATCACTCCGCGATTTCGACAATTCTGATGTCGCCAGCGGGAACCTTCAAGGTCAGATTCCGTTCTCCAGTGAACCATTCGCGGGCGGACTTGTATTTGAAGGCGGGTTTGATTGCGACAGTTACGTCATATTTGGGGTCGTTCTTGTGCTGTGGATTGTCCCAGCTGCAGTTGAAGCCAGAACCGTAGTTGTTGAAAAGCGACACCACCCAGCCTTTGCGGTTGCGGTGCACCATGTATTGCACATCGCCTTCCACCTTCAGCGGCAGCGTCTGGTCCCGCAGGGCAGCCATTAGGTCATGGAATATCTTCAGCATCCTTGAGGTGAACTGCTCCTTTAGGAAATCAGGCGTGGAGAAAATGACCTTTCCCTTGCCGTAATTGGAGGCGATGACCAGCGGGTCCTGCCGTTCATCGCCAGTGAACACCGCGGCCTGCGCCCCTTTGCGCAGTTTCGCCACGGTGTAGAAGAAGTCACGTTCTTCAAGAAGGGCTTTGCCCGAGAATGTGCTGTAGCTGCATTTCGCCTTTCTCCGCTCCGAGGAAAGTTCAGCCCCCAGGAAATCCGTGGGAAACAGCGAGGCGAAAGGCTCAATTTGCTTCCAGTTCACTACCAGGGTGCCGCCATTGCGCGTATAATCCACCAGTTTCTTCGCCAGCGCGGCATCGACTGGCACATCACCGCAGAACATTATCACGGGATAATTCTCAATGACCTTCGCGGAGGCGTCGTTGGTGATGACGTCGAAGATGTCGCCGTAGGGACCTGTGCGGAAGCCGCGGTTGTTGTAGATGCGCTCCGATTTTGGGAACAGGGCATACTCTACAGCGCCCATCATGCGGTCGCCTTCAGTCAGATTTATACATCCCCATGGTGAGCCCGTGTAGTTGCTGAAGTATCCGTGATGCAAATTCCACAGCAGCGCAATCGGCGCATAAACCACGCCGCGGTCCTCCTTGCAGACAATGCGGTCGTAGAAATCCGCCATTCTCTCGCCCATGTCGGAAAGATATTTTTTAGCCTCCCGCAGATTGACTGCCAGCGGGTCTTCCTTGTCTATGGTCTTCCAATTGTAGTTGGCGTACATCAGCCAGTGCCCGCATTCATCAAAGAACATATTGCCGCCTGCCATGTATGTGTAGATGAAGCAGCGGCGCCAGTCGTCCTTCGGCACACCGTAATTTGGACCGCATACAGAGGCGTGGACTTGGACAGGGCCTGTGTCCACAATGGTGGACTTCCTCTTCGAGATGCCAAATCTTCTGGTGCCTGGCCTGAGGGCGAAGCGATAGTCATTGAGCGAGTAGTTCCTGTGGTTGTTTTCGCAGCCAGGGAAGACCAGTTTGTCATCATGCACGGTGAGATAGTAGCGGAATGGCTTGCCGTACTGGCGAGCCGCGCCGCGGGAGACGCAGTGTGCCATGGCCATGTCCGTTGGATGTGGTCCATATTCCTGGCCAGCCATGCCGAAGCCGTAGCTCAGGTAAATATGGTCCGTGTGAGTGCAGGAAATGGGGGCGCGGAACGGTGCCAGTTCTGGATAGAAGGCAGCGCAATCGCGAATATAGGACCTGTCCTGAGCGAAACTGAGCTTGCGCAGCTGCTCGTATGCCTCAGCCTTTGTCTTTGCAGGTGTCATCTTGGCAAGGCCGCACATCATAGGGAAACCGCCGTTGGGTCCCAGTGATTCATTGACATCCATTCCAAGAAGGCGGAAACCATATTTTTTGACAAATTCCTCGCGAGTCTCCTTCTTCTCGTTCACCTGGGTTTCTAAAGTGTTGTAGCCGCCGTCGAAATCGAACATTATGGGATTGGAGGTCTTCTTAAGTATGTAGCCAGAGGGATTTGTGTCTGGGTCCTTCAATAGACGGGCAAGGGGCTGGTCCTTGTCACGGAAGCCCCTATCCAAGTACCAGGAATGGACCTGGTACGCCGCATCCTGGAACAAGGGCAGCGTGTCTGGATTGTTGGGGACGAACTGCGTGCCTGAACGAGCCACACCCAGTTTCCCGTATTGCGGAATGAACAGAAAATGGAAATCCTTGCCAGTGTAGAACTTGTATGGCTTCCACTCCTTGCCGAT
>JAFYGL010000453.1 GCA_017543165.1 Victivallales bacterium
CAATTTACGTGTTTCATCCTGCAAAGATTCCTTGCTTCTTGAGCTTAGGTGCCGCCCCTGGTGGAGGGCGATGGAGCAGAATGCGCAGCCGCCTCCGCAGCCACGTACGGCCGTCATGCTCCACTTTACCGTGTCAATTGCAGGGATGTGCTCTTTGTATGAAGGGTGTGCCTGCCTTGTGAAGGGCAGGGCGTATATGGCGTCCATTTCCTCTGTGCTCATGGTAGGCTGCGGCGGCGCCATTATGACATAGCGGTTGCCGTGCTGCTGCGCCAGATTTGCCGTGCCTGTGTGTACATGCTGCTCCATGGCAAGCGTGGCCTTCATCAACTCTGCTTTGTCAAGAAGTATGCTTTCGTATGAGGGCAGCAATTCTGCGTTTTCCGCGGAATCGTCAATCCACGCGGTGCCAGGTATGCCCTTTGTCGGCAAGTTTTGGTCAAGTCTTTTTGCCAGTTCCAGAATCTGGCGTTCCCCCATTCCATATATAAGAAGGTCTGCCTTGCTGTCGAAGAGTATGGAGCGCCTTAGGCTGTCCGTCCAGAAATCGTAATGGGCGGCCCTTCTCAGGGAGGCCTCTATGCCGCCGATGACAGTGAAGAGGCCAGGGAATGCGGAGCGCACCAGGCTGGTATAGACAATGCATGCCCTGTTGGGGCGGGCGCCTGCCTTGCCGCCTGGCGTATATGCGTCGTCATGCCGTTTTTTGCGGAATGCCGTATAGTGCGCCAGCATGGAATCCAGGCAACCTGCGCCTATGCCGCAGAACAGGCGTGGCCTGCCCATGCATGCGATGTCGTCCTTTGTGTCCCATCTTGGCTGTGAGACCATTCCCACTTTGTAGCCAGCGGCCTCCAGCACCCGTCCCAGCAAGGGGAGGCCGAATGACGGGTGGTCGATGTAGGCGTCCCCGCAGACCAGCAGGATATCCAGTTCCTTCCAGCCCCGCGCCTGCATGTCTTCCTTGCAAGTTGGCAGGAAGAGGCGTGTGTCTTGGTGTTGCCTGTTTATGTCTTGTTTATTAGCCATTGAATCTTGTTTTTAGGATGCTGTGATTATATATTCCAGTTCTGCTATTTCAAGTCAGGACAGGCTTAAAAAACTCCCCGTTGCGAAATATTGTTATGCGAAAAAGAATATGCTAATTTTTATAGCATAAAAATTGTAACTATGCATAATTATGCGTGCTTAGCCGTTTCGGGGTGGAAAATAACTTGTTTCGGCTTGAAAAAAGCATTAAAAATGCCTTTGAAAAAATGATGGCTGAAAAATGTTAGTCTTAAACGCGCTAAGCATGGAGAAAATAGCATGGTTTAGAATAATTGTAAAATAATTTTTTTGAAAAAGATGCTTTTTCCATTTGCGTAGTTTGGAAATGGCGTTTAAAATAAGCCCTGTTCTTTTGGGAGAGGTAGTCCCAAGGCCGATGCAGAATGCGCAATGCGAACATACGAGAAGCATTTAGCAGGCGGTAGCGGGGATTCCTCAACGGCACTAAGCATTGAGGCGGTGCACCAGGGAATATTTGAACCGATTAATGACTTTTTATATAATATGACGGATTTGAAGGATATTTGGACCAGGGCTAAGGCCTATCTCCGTGGCCAAGTCGATAGTGGCCAGTTCGAGATGTGGATAGCCACGCTGCAGCCATTGGGCATGGAGGAGCATAAGGTGACCCTTGGTGTGCTCAATGCCACGTACGCATTTTGGATGAGCAATAATTTCAAGGATGTTATTGAAGAGGCCTTGAACATTACAACTGGAGAGGTTTATGATGTGCTTTTCCAGGTGATGCCTGACGCAAAGAAAACTGCGGTGGAGAGTTCCGCGCCTGCTGTTAGCATAAGGCGCAAGGTGGCTCCAAAAGCAGAGGCGGCGTCAGTTTCTGTCCAAAAAACGGCTAGGCTTGACGAGGAAGGCAGTCTGGTGACTTTGGACAGGCGCTTCACATTCGATGAATTCGTGGTGGGGGACTGCAACCGCATAGCGTACGCAGTCAGCAATGCCGTGGCTGAAAAGCCAGGCTCGCAGTACAATCCATATTTCATCTACAGCGGCACTGGCATGGGCAAGACACATCTGCTGCAGGCAATTGCGCAGGAAGTGTTGCGCCGCACTCCCTCCGCGAAAGTGATGTATGTCACCAGCGAGGACATGCTGAACCAATATGTGGATGCGATGTCCCACAATCAATCCATGACATTCCGCCGCAAGTACCGCAACCTGGATGTGCTGCTCATAGACGATGTGCAGTTCCTGGGCTCCACCCAGAAATTCCAGGAGGAGTTCTTCCATACGTTCAATGCTCTGTATAATGCCCATAAGCAGATTGTGATGACCTCGGACAGGCCTCCGCAGGAGATAAACGGGCTGGAGAAGCGCCTTGTTTCACGCTTTGAATGTGGTTTTACGGCGGAAATACAGCAGCCTGACCTGGAGACGCGCATTGCCATCATCCACAAGAAGCAGGAGCATCACGAATACAAACTGGACGAGGCGGTGATTCGCTTTGTGGCAGAGCATTGCCGTTCCAGCATCCGCCGCCTGGAAAGTAGCGTGTTCAGGCTGGTGTCAACGGCCTCTATGCTGAGAATTGAAATAGGTGTAAAGGATGCCGAAAGGATATTGGCCGATGTTATGTCGGAAGAAGGTGAATCATCCATTACCGTTGATAGCATCCAGAAGACCGTTGCCGAACATTATGATTTGCGCGTCTCGGACATTACTGGGCCGCGCCGTCTTGCGAATATCGCCACTCCAAGGCAGATTGCAATGTATCTTTCACGCAAGATGACTGAACTATCCGCCGCCAGCGTCGCCGAGAGATTCTCCAGAAACCATGCCACAGTGGTTCATGCCGTCCAGACTATCGAGGCAAAACTGGAAAAGAGCGAGGACTTCAGGCGTGAAATCGAACAGATCAAACGCAAACTGGTAAAAGCCTGATTGAGTGGACTGTGGACTGTGGACTGTGAGGAGACTGTGGGACAGATAGTGTTGTGCCTGCTAGGCGCATATGGCGGTCACACGTCCTGACGCGCGGCCAATGGCGGCGCGGAAAAGCGTGCCTTCTGAACGCGGGGCTTTCGCCCAGCGCACACCACAGTCCACAGC
>JAFYGL010000454.1 GCA_017543165.1 Victivallales bacterium
ATTGGCCGCGCGTCAGGACGCGTGACCGCCATCCGCGCCTGACAGGCACACTACTATCCGCGAAAACCAACTTCCCACAGTCCACAGACCACAGACCACAGTCCACAGTCCACTGTCCACAGACCACAGACCACTGTCCACAGTCCACAGACCACAGTCCACAGTCCACTGACCACTGTCCACTGTCCACTGTCCACTGACCCATTTATGGTTTTGCGTCTTGCAATATTGGCGTGTCTATATAAATTCCTGAACAGTTTTTCAACCCGAAAACCAAGAGAGGTACACAATGGTAAAGCACATAATACTTTGGAAATTGAAGGCGGATTTGGCAGATAAAGAAGCGGTTAAGGCAGGCATCAAGGAAGGTTTGGAGGGGCTTTTCGGCGTGGTGCCAGGCTTGGTAAGCATCAAGGTGCAGACCTCGTGCCTGGGCAGTTCCAATGCGGATGTGATGCTGGACAGCACATTTGTTGACGAGGAGGCGCTGAAAGGCTATGCCGTGCATCCTGCGCATGTGGCCGTTGCCAATGGCAAGGTGCGTCCCTTTGCCGAAACACGCCTTTGCCTGGACTTTGAACTTTAAGCGGGGAGCCTGTGTCCATGGACAACAATAGCAATACACAGATGCCCGACTACATGGGGATGAGCCGCACCATGCCCAACAGCATGGAGGCCGAGGTGGCGGTGCTGGGGTCTATGCTTATTGCCCCCGAGGCGGCCTCCATGGCGATGAGCGCATTGAACTTTGACGGTGCATTCTACCGAGGCGCACACCAGACCATATTCAACGCCATGCTGGAACTGAATGTTGGCAAGAACGAGGCTGCTCTTGACCCAGTGGTGCTGGCGGACCATCTTGAACGCGGCGGCCATCTGGACGAGGCCGGGGGCAGGGCGTATCTGTCACAGCTCATGGACAGCGTGCCTACCGCCGCCAATATCGAGCACTACGTGGAAATTGTCCGCGAAAAGGCGATATTGCGCAAGCTCATAAGCGCATGCGCTCTTTCAATGGACAAGTGCTACGAGGCGGACAATGCACGCGATGTGCTTGATTCCATTGGCCAGTGCATTTTTGACATAACCTCCATGAACCAGACCAAAGAGATTATGGACATAGATAGCCTGGCATTGGATGCATTGAATTACCTCAACAAGCTGATTACGGGGGACCAGGAGGTTCTGGGACTGCGCACAGGCTATGACTTTGACAGGCTGATAACAGGCTTGAAGCCAGGTGAATTGTTCGTTCTGGCGGCGCGCCCCTCCATAGGAAAGACCGCATTGGCAATGAACATGGCGCTTAACATTGCATTGAGCGACCCGCCTGTGCCTGTGGGCATATTCAGCCTGGAAATGCCTGCGCGGCAGTTGGTGCTGCGCTTCATCTGCAGCCTGACCAATGTGACCATGAAGGAATTCCGCAAGAACCAGCTTTCAAATGACCAATGGCGCTCTGTAATGGAGACTGTGGACAAACTGCGCAGCTCCACCATAATGATTGATGACACTGGCGCCATCGATATTCTTGAACTTCGCGCAAAGGCGCGCCGCATGAAGGCAAACCATGATATCAAGGTGATTTTCATAGACTATCTTCAGTTGATAAAGGGGCAGGTCAGGGGCAATGCCTCCCGTGAAAACGAGGTGGCCATGATTTCTGGCTCGCTGAAGGCCATGGCCAAGGAACTCAACATACCTGTTGTGGTGCTGGCGCAGTTGAACCGACAGGCGGAACAGCAGGGCGACCAGCCGAAACTCAGCAATCTGCGCGAATCAGGCGCAATTGAACAGGATGCAGACGTGGTGGCATTGCTGCATAGAGACAGAAAACAGCAGTATGACCAGAAGGAGGAAGATGCAGGCAAGCCGTTGCCTGCCGAGGTCATCATCGCAAAGAACCGCAACGGCGGCACTGGCACTGTTGACTTGTTGTTCTTCCCCGCCTATACACGCTTCGAAAATGTGGCTAATATGCCTGACGAGAATGCAACGGAAGGATAAGAACGCAAAATCCACTGTGGAAACGCCCCTTGCCAGAAGTCTGGAGGCCATTGTCGCTGCATTGGAGGCATGCCAGGAAATGGTGCCGCAGGATAAACTGGCGCACCGCATCATGCTTACCTTGCAGCGGCGGCGCGCAGGCATGGATTGGCTTATCGACATGCGGAGCCGTGGCAAATGCCGCCCCCGCATACGCCGTGTCATTTGGTGGGCAATGGTGGAGATGCTCTGGATGGACGGTGTGCCGCAAGCCGCCGTTGTGGATACGGCAGTCTCCTTTATCAGGCGTCGCTATTCCCAGAGCGAGGCCTCATACGCCAATGGCCTGCTGCGGGGCATTCTGCGGGATGTGGATGCAAACGGGCTGGATTCGCTTTTCGCTGCGGCGCCATTGCCCGTGCGCTTTGAATTGCCTGAATTCCTTTGCAAGCGATGGGTGGCGCACTTTGGTGAAAAGGAGGCGGCCCGCATTGCACAATGCCTGCAACTCCCAGCGCATACCATTCTGCGCAGGCGTAAATGGCCAGTTTCCCAGGATGGCACAATGCCTGCTGGACTGAGGCCAGTGCCCGCCCCTGACTGGGCGCCTGACGCGGAATTGTATGAGCCAGAAGGCAATGTCCAGCTCAGCGACTACATGGGGCAGGGAACACAATTCTACATACAGGACATGGCGACGCTGCTGGCCCCCAATCTGCTTGCGCCAAAGCCAGGCGAGAACATAGCCGATGTATGCGCCGCTCCAGGCGGCAAGGCACTTCTTCTGGGCGAGATGATGCAGGGCAAGGGCGCCCTTTTCTGCTCGGACAAGGCGGAGGCAAAACTGCCGCGCCTAAAGGAAAACCTGTCAGTTCTGCCGAATGTCGTATTTGAATGCCATGACGCCGCCACATCAGATTTCGGTGGTCGGCTTTTTGACGGCATCATGCTGGATGTGCCTTGCTCCAACACAGGCGTTATCAGGCGCAAGCCCGATGTGCGCTGGAACCTGGGCAAGGACAACTTCTCCGCCTTGCTAGAACTGCAGGCCGCCATATTGGAGAATGTGTCACGCGCTTTGCGCGAGCATGGCAGGCTGGTGTATTCCACATGCAGCATAGAGGACGAAGAAAACCTGGGGCAGATCAACGCCTTCCTTGCAAGACACCCGAATTTCCGC
>JAFYGL010000040.1 GCA_017543165.1 Victivallales bacterium
CCGAGGCTTTCTGGATTTGCATTCGGGTTGGGCTTTGAATTAAGTTTCCTGAAGAGTTTTTCCATCACAGTCTGCTGGTAGAGCAATACCAACGGACCATCGCCATGTGCTGTGCGAAGCATCTGGTATCTGAAAATCAATTCGCCAGCTTTGTCGCCGTAGATCAGCTTGCAGCATTTCGCCAGGAAACCATCTGGTTCCAGATGCCGCTGGTCAATGAAATCCCGCTTTGACATTCGCCTCCTGTATTCTTGGCCTTGCCTTTCCCTGTCGTCCAACGCAATGGTTTCCCCATCGGGACGGTAGTTTGCATTCCAGGAGCATTCGCTGTTGAACAGCTGCTGGGGACGCTGGAACAGCACTCCTGAAAAATTGAAGATCGCGCCGTTTCCACCGACAACAAGGCTGTTGAGCGAAGGCAAGGATGAAAACACAGCGTTCTCGCCATACAAGGCTCCACCCGAAACAAAGAAAACCATCAGTTTCTGCATGCAGCCCGCTTCATTAATCAGGCGCGACAGGCGTTGCAGCCTTCCTTCGCCGCCTTCACAGTCGGTAAACTGCTCTCTCATCACAAAATAGACATTGTTGCCATATTTCATGCAGCGTGAAATATTGACCCATAGTTCCTCCACCTTGCTCCATTCGTCTGGACTATTGTACCAGGCGCCATAGCAGGGCGAAGCCAGGAGTATCTTGCAGTCTTTTGATGCATCGTAGTCCTTGTTCTTGACCATGGCTCGTGCTTCGCAGAAAACATCATAGCCGTCTGCAATGGCGCCCGCGCCGCCGTCGGCTTTCTCAAGTGCGTCATTAGGCCACTTTTTGCGGCAGGCCTCGCAGCGCTTGTCCCAGAAGAAGGGCTGTGTTTCAGCGTAGAATTCGCTCTGGTCCTCGTGGTGGATATATAGTGCGCCTGGTTCTATTTTCTTGATGAATTCCCTGATTTCCCTGAACTTTTCCCTGCGCAGCTCCTGGTTGCTGCGGCAGGTGCCGTTGTATGCGGAGTTTTCATTGCGTATATCGTTCCAGGAACATGGGTAGTCCTGCTGGTAGTTGTGTCCCGCGCCAGGCAGGAAATTATGTGCTTCACCAATGTAGGCCTCTCCGCCCCAACCGCCCTTGCCGATGCCGTAGCCGCCGAATATGAGTGTAACTCCGCGTTCCCGCGCATAGCGGTTCAATGCGCGCATCTCACTGGCGAAGTTCGGATATGGCTCGGTGTTCCAGGTAAAACCGTGCACGAAGATTCCATTGTATCGGCAGCTCAAGGCAAAATCTATCTCGTTGCGCCAGCGTTTGATTTCCTCTTGGCGCCCATCGCCCCATGCAAGGGCGCTTCTGTTCCCTTCGCCGCAAAGCAGCGGGCGCGCGCAAATCCGCAGTTCCTGGTCTGGCCAGTCCAGAATCTTTGCGCAACGGAAGCTATTTGGTCCTGTTTTCAGTTGCATTAATGCCTGCAATGCATAAAGAATGCCGATTTCGGTATTGCCAAAAATGCCAATTCCTTCGTAATACACGTCAAGGTAATAGGCCTGGTCAGCATTGCAGGGTGCCTTGACTGCGTCTGGCTGGCATAATATCTGAAGGTTCTGCGGGGCAGGAGCCTTGCCAAAAAGCGATGTCAAAGTCCTGACCAGCACTTTGTTCTTGAAAGGATATGCAGTTTTGCCACTGGCATTTTTGCGCTGAAAATAGAAAGTCCCACCCTCGAATCTGATGTTCTTCGGTCTGGGACATAGAAATGGCTCATTTGAAAATTGCATTTTTTACTTCTCCTTGTACTAAGCCTTGCCGTGATGCTTCAAGAAACTGCTTCC
>JAFYGL010000455.1 GCA_017543165.1 Victivallales bacterium
CGAATGCCGTCCACGTCCTCCATGACTTTGTTTCGTGCATCCTGCCAGGAAACACCATTGTCATAGCTGGACATGGCACTCTTCACCGCCTTGGCAAGCTGGGAATCTCGCGGCACCTTGTCCAGCGCAATTTCAATAAGCCTGCGCACATTGCCTTCAACAAATGCCGCCGATTCCATTGCAGTCGTAAACATTTCCGCCCAGATTCCTTCCTCGCAATGGTCGGCGCAGCTGTCAATGTATGCATACCGTATGGCCTGGTCAGGAGCGCCTGGACAGATGCTGGCCCAAATCTCGCTGCGTATCCACGCTCCATTGCTGTACTTGTATTTCTCATTGTTCAATGCGCCTGAAAGAGGCGGTTTGAAACCGTTCGCCACATTCATCTTGCAGACCGAGTATTCGGCGCAGGGCGCGATTATGCACTGGTGCCAGAACTCGCCCAAAAGATTCGGCGTGATCTGGTCCAGGCCGTATGTCTCCACGGCTGCCAGCCAGATGAGCTGCAAATCCAGGTCGTCGTTTGGCGCAGGCACGCCATTGAGTTCCTGCGTATAGAACGACACGCTGTGCATCTTCATATTCCCTTCCATGGGGGCCCCCAGGGTGCCGCCTATGTTCTTTCCCGCCCAGCATCCGCGGACCTTTTCAAGATATTCACTGTAATTCAATCTCATACTCATGCCCCTAAACACTAAAAAGGATGTGGTGTAATTATACGAAAAAAAGGCAATACGACAATAGTATAATATTACCAAAAGATAGTAGAATCCTCTGATTAAAGAGGCAATGTCAAAAACTGCCGCGGAATTGTCCAGGCGTCAGATTATAGCGTTTTTTGAATGACTTTATAAAATGGTTGCTGTCGCAAAAGCCGCATTCCTGCGCAATTTCGCCAATGATGCACCCCTTGTCCAGCAGCATGGAGCATGCCTTGTCCAGCCTCAGGTTCAGCAGGTATTCATTTGGCGAAAGGCCAGTCACCTCCTTGAAACGCACATAAAGATGTGATTGGCTGATGCCTGCTATGCGGGCAAGTTCCTTTGCGCTGTGCGCCTTTTCAGGAGCATTCTCAAGATGTGAAATGCATTTGGCGATGCCGATATAGTCATAGCGGGAATCGCCATAAAGCACGACTGACCTTTGCCTGAGTATGGTTATCAGCGCCTCCGTCAAGGCGCACTTCACAAACTGGGCATATCCAGGCCGCAGCATTGAAAGCTCTCCTGCAATCTTTTTGATCTGTGCGTCAATATGGATTTTTTCATGGTATGCGAGATGTATCTTTGTGCGTGCCGTGTCCCTGGAGAAAAGGGTTCTGTATGATTCCAATTGGGACAGCTCGTTAAGCTCGTCCTTAAACATGCTGAAGTCAAACATCACATTGTAGTAGAAGGCATTGTAGGATTCACTGTAGAAATGGGATTCACCTGGAAGAATGGCGCAGACATCTCCAGCCACAAGCGTGTATGAAACATGTGTCCCGGATGAAAAGTTCAGCGTGTGCACCATGCTGCCGCTGACCACAAACACCAGTTCCAGAAAATCATGGCAATGCGGCTGGATTTTTCCGTGGTTGCTCCCCTTGCCAATGGAGATGGCTACAGGGACACTCCCCTTGAAAATCTGCTCACGACTGTATTTGTAGATATCTTCCATAGCCAGAATCAATAAGAACTTCCCCAATGCATTCGGATTATACACCTGATTTGCCAGAAGTCCAGCCTTGGCAAAGTTTTTTATCACGGCGATAAAAATGGCAACCGCACTTGCATGCCGCTGCAAGCTTTGTTATAATAAGGGTATGCAACATAAACCACATCCATGAAAACCTTATTCAAATCATATACAATGAACAACCGCTGCGCGTCAGCCATTTCACAGCGGCC
>JAFYGL010000456.1 GCA_017543165.1 Victivallales bacterium
ATCATTGCCATCTGGTCCAGTGCCTACATAATCCGTCCATTTCCCATTCTGTAATATTTGATATTTGATGCCCGTCAGCAACTCTTCCACGGAATTTGCGGAATATGTCTCCATCGAGGCATCCCTGGTGGCATTGGCACCCACAGGAAACAGCACCATTATGCTACAAATGCCAATGACCACCACGCCCAGTGCAAGAAGAACTTCAACCAATGTAAAAGCACTGCGTCTCATATTTCCATTCTCCTTACACCTTACATTAGATATTTCAACTGGCCTGTCAATTTGCTTACATCCAGCACATGTATGTTTGGTTCATTGATGCGGTCAATCACATTGCTGCCTGGCTCGACCACTCCTTCCATCAAAGTCACGTCAACCTTCTTGTCACAGCGTCCATCTGCCTTGAACACAACAGCGCGCACACCCTTGCTCTGGGACTGGCCATCAAACATCTTGACACTGTCCTCAAAGACCATTTCGACCTCATCCTTCTTGTTCATCTCAGATGTGCCAGTAAACCAATTAGTGGTGTCAGATGGAACGTATGACTTGGTGTCACTTTCATACTTCAGGGCTGAAGGCGTGTTTTTGTCATAATCAATACATGCCACAACCGCGCCGATAGGCAGGAACGTCCAGCTCGTGCCCTCAACCCAGCCGTCGAATTCATACCTGTCCGAGCTTTCGTTGTATTTGACCCAGGCAGACCTGAAACTGGCGTAGTGATATGCATTGCCGTCCGCTGGCACATCCAAATTGTGTCCTGGAATTATCACGGCTATGCTTCTGCGCTTTGAAACGGCTTCGGAACGTGCCAGCATTAACTGGGAAGACACCATGCGGGATGCCGCGTCCACAGCCCTGCCACGGGTTATCTTAGAGAACGCAGGTGCTGTGATTCCTAGCAGCACAATCATGATTGCCACCACAACCAGCAACTCTATCAGAGTAAAGTGCCTTGTCTTATGTTGTGCTCTATTCTTCATTTTTGCATCCTATGTTTTCTCTGTTAGCCCCAGCCATCCAGGTGTCCTTGCCGCCCTCAATTCCCTTCCGCCTCGCCTTCCGCCGCGGAGATTGTCTCAACCAGAGTTATGAAGTTGGACATTTCGCCGTAGGCAGTGACCGCGGCGATGTGCACGGCCTGCTTATATGCCTTCTTGGGTATCTTGAATTTGACTGCCGACGGATTGCTGTAGGTCTTCAGCCTCTTTGGCAGTGCGGCTATCTTGCTGGCAATGTAGTTCGCGCCAACTGAGGCTGGCGTAATCCTCCAGCGTGCATCCGCCTCGGTCACGATTGCCTTGATTGCGTTGTACGGGTCCTGGTCAAGCAAGGTGCTGGACTTTGGCTGCACGATTGCCACCAGGTTCGCCTCCGTCAAATCGGAGGTCACCTTGTCGGCAGGCGCAACATATATCCTCAGTGCCACGAATTCCTTTTCAGGCTTGTTCCACTTCAGGGTAAAGGCCCCTTCCTCATCCAATGTGGTTGCTGGCGGCTGCAGGCGCAGGCCCTTGCCCTGGCGCAAATCCAGCCACTGGGTGCCTTCCAGGAAGTCGTACATGGCGTCTGGTATGGTCGGCACCTTGTCGGAATAGGAGTGTTTCCACAGCACCGCGCTGCGCATGAACATATACTTCATGACAAAATTCCAGGCATCTTTGATGGAGGCTTCTGCCTCAGCCTTGAGCTTTTCGTCTGCGGTAAGTTTGGATGCAACCAGAAGCAGGCGGGCGGCATAGGAGGTTGGCGCCATCTCGCAGGGGAGGTCCGCGTCTTCAATGTCCTCCAGATTGTCCATGAATGCATAGCTGTTCCATGCGGCGGGGGTGGATTTTCCGCCGAAACGGCGCTGCTGCGCGATTATGGAGCGTATCATTGCGTCCACATTCTGCAACTTGAAGTCCTTCAGGCTCAGCCACTGCGTTTCAGTTGCCTTATAACCTGGATGGGGAATTCCCGCTGGGAGGAAGCAGTTCATGACGACCTCATAAG
>JAFYGL010000457.1 GCA_017543165.1 Victivallales bacterium
ACTGTGGACTGTGGACGGCACAGTCCACACTGTGGCTAGTTGTCTTCGCGCTCCATATTGCTGATGATTGCGGCCAGGCGTTCAAGGCAACGATGGACCGACACATTGACAAAGCCCGCGTCCACACCCAGCGTGGCCATGACGACTTTTGTGGGCACGTCTTCAATGAAGCGCATTACAAAGGTGTCGTTGGCCTTTTGGGATGGGTAGCGCCTGTACAATTGTTCAATGCCGCTGTATATCAGCGCACGGATTTCCTTTATTTCAAGTTCCCTGTCAATGTGGCATCCATTGTTCTCAAGCCTCTGGACGAGGTCTTTTTCCTCAATTGGAATGGCATTGCGGCGGTTCTTGCGCCAGGTGTCAATGGCGGTATTGTGCGCGATGCGGGCAATATAGCCCTGGAGTGTGCCTTTTGAGGGCTCGAAGCCGATGCTCTTGCTCTTCCAGCACTTGATTGCCACCTCCTGTACCAGGTCCAGGCAGCTGTCGTGGTCCATGCCAAGACGCTTGCCTATTTCAATGATAAGTCCCTTGTTCTCATAAACTTCCTCTGGTGTGACTGGACGGCGTGCATTGTTTTTCTCAGTGGCTTCTTTTTTCATAGTGCAGTTCCTTGTGTTTTGTGGTTCGTTGACTTGTGATAGTTTTTTGAAAACTGCCATATTTTAGCAATGATACTGTCATGTTTTTGTTTACATTATCTTGGGGCAGCTGTTTTTAGTGGCAATTTATGTTTGCAAAATGGCGGACAAAAGGGACAAAAGGGACAAAAGGGACAAAAGGGACAAAAGGGACGAAAGGGACGAAAGGGACAAAAGGGACAAAAGGGACAAAAGGGACAAAAGGGACAAAAGGGACGAAAGGGACGAAAGGGACGAAAGGGACGAAGGGACGAAGGGACGAAAGGGACGAAAAGGGACGAAAAAAAAGGACCACAGGAACTATTGATTAGTCCCTGTAGTCCTGTAGTCCCTTAGTCCCTTAGTCCCTTAGTCCCTTTGGTCCCTTTGGTCCCTTTGGTCCCTGGCAGGGGCAGCAAAATTTTTCCTGCCCCCCTTGCGTTATGGATAAAGTTTGGGATAATTAAGAAAAATTGGATTTTGTTTTAATTGAGCATAGCAAAACAAGAAGGCATTTTATGAAGAAGTCGTTTACATTAATTGAATTACTGGTTGTCATTGCGATTATTGCCATCCTGGCGGCAATGCTGCTTCCTGCCTTAAGCAAGGCGAGGGAGAAGGCAAGAGCCTCGAGTTGCACATCTAACCTTAAGCAGATTATTCTTTCGCTTACCATGTATGCTGATGACAATGAGGGCAAGATTCCAATGCATTACGGCAAAAGCACTTCAAATAGCGACAAGTATTGGACTGTCGCAATAAGGGACACTAATTACTTAAATGACACCAATGTTCTTTGCTGCCCCAGCATCAAGCCATTCAAGTACATTAGCGAAAGCAGGACATACGGCCTGCGCACTGGTAATGACGCCGTGTATAGCAAGCAATTCTCGATGCACGTGTCTCCAATGATAGTTGCAGCAGGCGCTAGGCAACCAGCATCAGTAGGGCAGCCTAGTGTACTCAAGTATGCACAGCCTTCTGATGTTATAATGGTTTCTGATACAATCCGCAATCACACTAGCGATGACGGCCCAATACAGTGGTACTATTCTGGTTGCTACGATGCCACATATACAGGCACTGGCGCGGGGCTTATGTGCGCTGTCCACAAAGATGATACAGTTAACAGCGCCTTTGCCGACGGGCATGTCATGGCGGCTGGAGCCAAGGAAATCCATGCTTCATGGACGCGGTATTACATAACATTTTCTACTCTTACTCCTCACGCCACTGGAACTATTAGCTTTGGTTTCTGATTGACTTGATGCATTTGAAGTTGAGGTCTTGAATTGGGGCTGTCGCAAAACCAGATACCTGGATACCTGGTTTTGCAACAGCCCTGTTGTTTTTATAAAACAGGAGTATATGCAATGAAACGAGTTTTGTTCTTTGCCTTGTCAATCTGCGGTCTTTTTGCATTTGCCGCCGAGAATCTTATCAAGAATGGTGATGCCGCTGGCGGCGCCTCGCCGTTCAAGGGGCTGGAGATAAGCGACAATGGCCCTGATGGCGGAAAATGCTTTGTCGCCAATGGCAAAGGCCCGATATTCCTGGGCACGGATTTCATTGAAATCGAACCAGATGGCACCTACGAGATCAGCGCGGATTTCTGCGGAGAGGGGGACAGCAAGGCGAACCGCGTGGATTTCGGCCTGGCGCTGTATGACAGTAAAAAGCAACTGATTGCCCATTCCCAGATGGCTGCCGTGCCTGACAGCGGCGCCGAATTGGTGGAGGCACTTCCAAAAGGCGGCAAGAACCTGAAGGTCAAGGGCGCTGGAGACTGGGAGACATTGGCGAAGAAAGGCGCGAGAATCATTGCCTTGGGCGCGAAGGACGACTTCTCCGATTTGCCAAACAGGACTCTTTGCTACTACATCAAGAAGCAGGTGCGGGAAGGCGACGTCATCAGCATTGAACTTTCCTATCCCTCATACCACGCTTGCGCCGCTGGCACCAAGGTGCGCCTGCACAGGGATGGCGGCTACCAGTGGAGCCTGCTTGAATTCCATGCCATGGCAAACAACTGGAAGTCCTTCAAGGGACGCATCAGCGGCATGGCCGCCAGCGGCACGCCCAAGAACCAGTTCTGGAGAAGCGCCAAGTACGCCCGCCTTGCCTTCGGAGTGCGCAAGGACCAGAAGGTGTATGTGAACAAGATAAGCCTGGTGCGTGTGGATGAGGCGCCCGAAGGCATGGTTTCCTCCAGCAAGGCGCTTGTCACTGCTGGCGACGCAGGCATCATCACCACGCCAGTGGCGTCCTGGCCACGCCGCCGTTTCCTCCAGAAGGCGGACGGTACCATAGTAATCGAGGCCGAGTGCCCCTGGGACTTCAGTTCTTCCAAACTGGACGTTTCCTCCGTCTGCTCCGAGGCAGGCTGCGGCAATGGCGGCTATCTGCGCCACAGCAAGAATGGCTTCTATCCCATCAAGGTCGAGAAGGCTGGCGAATACCAATTCTTCTACAGGCAGAAAATGCCTTTTGCCGCGGAATGGTGCCACACATTTGTGCTGGATGGCACATCAGTCCGCGTGACAGACAGCAATCCCGCCAACTTTGTGGAATTCAGCAACTGGAACTGGCATGCGGCAAACAAGGTGCAGCTGACGGCTGGCGAGCATACCATAAACTTTGATTTCCAGGGCGGGCCATTCCTGGACCAGTTTGCAATCATTCCAGTCGGCAGCGGTCTTGAGCCGAAGGGCACAGCGCCCATGGTCGCGCAGTTCGCAAACGAAGGTCTTTCTGGCGAAGCGGTTTACGGCGGTTTCATGGCGGGGCCGCGCTACAGCAATGCGGTGCTGAACTACAAGGTCAGCGGCAAGGGCGGCGTCAAGGTCAGCGCCTCATTGGACAATGGCGCAAAGTGGTTCCCAGTGGCGTCTGGAGACAAACTGCCAGACTGCAAGCAGAACACTGAACTGCTTGTCAAGGTGGCGATGGACAGCAAGAATCCTGCTGAAATCCCTGTGATTGAGAATCTGAAGGTGGATTATTTCGTCTCCACAGAACTGCCTCCAGAAAAGAGCCGCATCGACAAGGCAATGGAGGCAAGCAGCGGAAAACTGGAACTGCAACCCGCAAAGTGGACTGGACTGCGCTGGAAGGGCGAAAAACTCTGCTTCTCAAATCCATTGACGCCTGGCAAGGACGGCGCCATCTTCGCAAGAATCACCGATGCGGACAATATGGTGCTGGCGCCTGCGGAACGCTCCTGGCTGGAAAAGGACGACCGCATCGGCGGCGCGACAGTCCTGCACCAGGGACGCCTCAACAGCAATCTGGTGGCATTTGACTTCACAATCGCCAGGACTGGCAAATACCGCCCATATTTCCTCATGCGCACATATCTGCCTTCCACTGCCATCATAATGGAATTCAACAGGCCCGAAAACGCCTACATGAAGTATGGCTACAGCATTGACAACAAGAAGACAGACATCAGCGGCGGCGGCTCTGGCGCACCTGGCCACCGTGGCGCATACTACAGGGGCGAATACTACTGGTGCGGCGGCAATCCAGTGGAACTGACGGCTGGCGAGCATTGCCTGCGCATGCTCTGGGGCATGCACTACATGAACTGCGCCGCAGTCGCGCTGGTGCCAGAAGGCGAAAAGGCCAAGGCGCCCGAAAGCATCGCCATGCCCAAGACTTCTACCAGAAAGATCAGCACCAAGGCAGTTGTGGACTACGCTGAAATCAGCGGTCGCCTCTTGTCTGTTTCCTGCGAGAACAGCAGGGTCAAGTGCACATTCGAGATCTCATTCGACGGCGGCAGGACGTTCAACGCGCTGCCGAATCTGCCTTTGAAGAACCGCAGGGACTTCATCATCAGGGCGCGCTTCGAAGGGCAGGGCGCTATTCCGAAGGTGACCGCCAATGTGGCCACCAGCGCGGCCATCGCCGTCGGAGACAAGGACCAGAAACTGCTGTTCGACCGCACCACGGGCAACCTCCAGGGCTACTTCCTGGCGAATGGAATGTCAATCATGCCTGAAAGCTGCAATCTGCCTTTGTTCAACTTCCAGATAGGCACGAAGAAGACAGGCTATCGCCAGGTGGCGCCAGAGGCGGGCAACCTCATTGAGCGCAGCGCCCGCAAGGAAGGCAAGAAGCAAATCCTGGAACTCAAGTACGCCCTCTGCAACGAGCAGGTCACGGCAAGCGTGAAACTCACCGTTGAGGAAGGCCAGATACCATATTGGGAACTGACTGTGGACAATGCCTCCAAGGAGGACATAAGGCACATCACATTCCCCGTATTCCGCGATATGCACCTCACCAACGAGCCTGAAAACGGCTACTACACAGCAATTCGCAACCTCTGCGCATTCGGCTGGCCAGGCGCGGCGCTTGGCGGCAGGGAAATGCACGGCGGCACCTGGCCTGGGTCATATTCCATGGGCTATGCTGAATATTACGCCAAGGGCATCGGCTCCTTCACAATTCAGAACCGCAATCCAGACGGAATCGGCGTGAACTTCACACTCAAGCCCAATGCGGGCGGCAGCGGCCTGGGCATCGCCACCACCAGGCACTACATGGTGGAGGCAGGCAAATCCGCCACAGTGAAATACGCCGCTGGCTTCTTCAATGGCGACGAACACGACGCATGCCGCCGCTATGGCGACTGGGCGCACACCTGGATGGACTTCTCGCAGGTGAACCGCCCCGTGGCAAAGTATGTCACCGCCTGCAGCCAGGGCGCATACTATCCGCTGGAAAGGACGAAGAACCAGATGATTCCAATCTACCGCTGGTTCGGCTATGACATGCACTGGCTTGTGTCTGGCAAGATTGGCTATACGCACCTGTACTGCCCCAACTATGGCACGCCAGAGGAAGTGGCCGCGCAGCATACGGCATTGGCCGAAGCGGGCCAGCCCGCAATACAGTACTGGGACCACTACGGCTGGTCCTTCAAGTACGAGACAGAGCCGACTCTTGTGGGATTCCCCAAGGAGAAGATCCCTTTCATCGAGACCTTCGCGAAGCCTGGCATGGCCGAAAAGGCCGCCAACCGTAACGAGTTCGGACGCTTCTGCACCTGGGGATATGCCGCGCCTGACTGCACATGTGCACAGCCTCCCATGAGTGGAACGACTATGCCGAATACATCATG
>JAFYGL010000458.1 GCA_017543165.1 Victivallales bacterium
ATGCACTGCTTGCGTGAACAGGCTATGGCAAAACCATATAGCACATCAAATTGCTCGTTCAAAGCCTCATCCTCACCATATCCACGCTCCTTGAATTGTCGTATAGCCGAATCAAGCGTGGCAGAAAGCATATCAGGCTCCTTGCTGGATTTGATCTCTATGATTACGCGGCAAGAGGTATTGTTGGCCTTTATCAAAATGTCTGGAATGCCTTCGCCTATTTCGCGATTGGAAACTATGCTATATCCAGGTCCGGCGACAGCAGTGAGCAATCCCTGCAAAAACGCAGGATAAAAGTTCCAAGAACAATCCCGGCACGATATTGAAAGACGCATTTGCCTGCTGAATTCCTCCTCCACTTTTTCTGCATCTCCTGATACAAACGCTTCCAACAAAGGACTGGCTGACGAAACTGGATGCAACTCTCTGCGCATCCACTGGAGGAAAACCGCCTCAATAATCTGTGCAACCTCACGATTAGGTATTTCCAGAGCAATCAGCCCCCCCTCCAAAGCGGAATCAGCCGCAGGCTTTAGATAGCCAGTGAACAGCATGGTGCTCCAAAGAGTTTCCGGAGAACTTTCAAAATCACGATAAACTGTATTTTCCGCAACTGGCAACTTCACGGTGCGCCCCTCCAGCAAAAGCTGCATTTTCCTGAAAGTCTCATCCGTTTTGTCCGACATGAGCAAATCCCTTATTATGGCATTGCCCGAGGTGTTTGCCCAATATGGCCACGGCTTGGACACATTGTCAGAAGAGCGCAAGGCCGCCGCCAGAAAACAAGCCACACTATACGGATTGTACACGTCCGTCTTGCCAAAACGGTAACCGTCATACCACTCCCGAACCAGTCCCCTGCATTCCATTAGATTGCAGGCCTCCAACATCCCATCAACCTCATCCTGCGTGAAACCAAAACGCTCTCCAAATCCATCATCCGTCAAAATTGTATTGACGTAAGGATTGTTGAAGCCAGTGAAGATGCTTTCCTTCGCGATTTTCAGGCAGCCTGTTATTATTCCATACTGCAGGTTCGCATTGTCTTTGAAGGTACTTGTCATCAAAGCGCGCATGCTGTGCATAAACAAATCATAGTAGCCCCTTTGGAAAGCAGTCTGAAGCGGAACATCATATTCATCCAGAAGCACAACGCATTTCTTGCCATAGTAATCATGAAGCAACTCCGTCGCCTGAAGCAAAATATCCGTGTTCAGCATTGAGGGAACAGGAGAATTGAAGAAGCTCATCACATCCTTGCAATGAGCAAATGTTCCTGCTTCAAGTTTAGTAAATAACGGGTAATATGGAGCAAGGCCATTTCTTATGCAACGTGCCATCTGCACCAAGTTGTCATCCAGGCTTCCGCCAACAACAGAGGCGAATGACAACTTTATGACTGGATACTTGCCCTGATGCATTTCGCATATCTCACGCTCTGACGAAATTGCCAACCCGTCAAAAAGACGCGAGCAGTCTTCTGCCGTCAGTAGATTGAAGAAAGAGCAAAGCATGCTTTGGTTCAAACTCTTGCCAAAACGGCGGGGTCTGGCGTAAAGACATACACGACGCTCATTGGCGATTATATCCCGAATCAACAGCGTCTTGTCAACATAATAGCTGCCAGAGCGAATGAACTCGGGAAAATCGCTTATGGTTGTCTGTATCGTCAGGCTCATATTCACACCCTGACTATTTGATTGCATTAAGACCGACAGCGGCTCCTGCAAGTTCGCCGACCTTGGGGCCGAGGGTGGTTATCACAAGTTGGCAGCAATCCATGAACTCGGGCCATGTGAACATGGGAAGATAGTGCTTCACCCTGTCCAGCATGAAGTCACCTGCATAATAGGCGGCAGTGCCCAGCACCACCATCTCGGGATTGAACGTGACCATCATTATGCCGATGCCCTGCGCCAGACGGCAGCATATCTCGTCCCACATCTCCACAGCGACGGGAATGCCCTGTTTCGCGCCTTCGCGCACCGCCTGGAAATTCAAGTTCTCCACCTTGCCATCGACTCCAGGCAACTTGTACATCGGAGATTCTGGATGATTGCGCAACTTCTCCTGTATGCGCAACGCCACATTGCGGCCACCGCAATATGCCTCCAGGCAGCCAGACAGGCCGCAGCCGCACATCGGGCCGCCAGGCTCCAGCACCAGATGCCCCATCTCGGCGCCAATGCCCTTGGCACCCGTCACTAGATGACCGCCAGTTAAAACGCCTGTGCCGACGCCTGTGCTCATGGTCACATACACCACATCCTTCTTGCCCTTGGCAGTGCCGAAGAACACCTCCGCCAGCACGCCTGCATTGGCGTCATTCTCCAAAATCGCCTTCAGACCAAGCCCATTGGCCAAATCGTCGCGAATAGGCGCATTCTCCCACACAAGATTCGGGGAGCGAGTAATCAAGCCCCTCTCCATGTCCAGGGGGCCAGGCGCGCAAATGCCAATGCAGCTCAAGTCGCCCATTGACAAGCTCTGCCCCGCAACCAGCTCCTTCGCCAGGGCAATGACTTTTGCAATAACCTCTTCGTATGGTGCGCCTCCAGTGGGGACACGGCCATTCGCCAGCACATTGCCCTCCGTGTCCGCTATGCATACCGCTATCTTGGTGCCGCCTACATCCACGCCCAGAACTTTTGCCAAATCACTCATCATTATCTCCCATTTTTATGTGAGCCTCTTGCCGAGCGGCAAGTCTTTTCTATCATAATGCGTTCTTCCTTGAATCAATTAATGTACATGCTCAATACAGTACATAATCTCTTTTATTATTGGTGGTATCTTTGTTTCTTTATAAATGACTTCACCTGTTCCTTTGCATCTACCACATTTGGTTTTGCCTTCATTGCCATCATTTTCTAAATATCCTGTACCCTTGCATTGTTTGCATGCATATACCTTCTTTTGAAAATTCATTCTTCTACGGCACCATTCTTTAGCTTCATTTACATTTTCAAAAGCTATCATCTTTTTGTATTTTTTTCCATTGGGCGCAATATATGTTCCAATTGGCCACATATAAGGAAAAGAGCAGGATGTCTTTATTGGGAATAGATTTTTGAGATTTTTGTTTCCAAGAGCAGGATCTTCAAACCAATGACATGCTAAAAATCTTGGACATGTCATTCTTGGTGAAGCAAATTGAATATAAACAAAGCCTTCTTTATGAGTATCTGGAAAATAAACATTTAATAGCATTCCTTTGATTAAATTGTTTTCCGTCTCGTCTTTGCTAATTATCTTGCAATAAGGGTCTTGATTTCTTAACACAGGGCGATCCAAGTTGTTAAAATGGAATGAAAAAGCAAAATTGAAGCAGATTAAACTAAATGCTACCAAAAAGTGTTTCATCTCTATTCTCCTATTTTTTTGCCGTATTGATGGGAGAACCCGAAATTAAAATGGATGCCTCAGCGCCCAGGCCCTCATTCTCTTCACTATCTTCAAGGACGCCTCTATCGCCTCGCTGCGCTCCTCTGCCCCCAGGTCATTGCTTGAGCAAAGCCAGCTGGCCATGTCGCTCAGCATATTGTATTTAAGCCTTAGCGCGACTGTTGAAATCAAATCCAGTGCATTGACAAAGTCATCGGCGTCAGGATTGGCACAGTTCTCCTTCATCACCATCAAAAGCGCCTCTATGTTCTGGATCAACAGAGCCACCTCCCTGAAAGAGAAGCGGCTGTCAAAATACTTGTTGAACGCACGGGATAGCTGGGCGCATTCCTCAGCCTCGCTCAATGCCTCAAAGTCAGGTATCATTTGTCCAACTTTGCTTCCTGCTGGGAAGTTGTGAAATCCTTGATCAAAGGACGCTGCAGCATCTGCTCGTAGATGCGCACGTACTCGTCTGCCGTGTTGTCATTGTTGAATGTGGCAAGCGCCTCATTCATCACGCGGGCGACTTGAATCTCCCGCTTTGGCAAGGGCAGCGCGTAGAACTGCATCGCCTGGTCCATTGCCCAGCGCAGGCCTGCCGAATCATGGTACTGGAAGACAAAGCCATTGCCTGTGCTCTGGGACAAGTCAAGATGCCTCACCGTGTCATGCAAGCCTCCCGTGTCATACACTATCGGCAGGCTGCCATATATCTGCCCTATCATCTGCGGCAGACCGCACGGCTCGAAGCCAGAAGGCATGAGTATGAAGTCGGAACCTGCATAGCCCAGGCGGGACAGCCTTTCGTCAAAATGGCATATCGCCACGCGCTCGCCGAAATTGTGGCGCTTGATTATGTCATCGAAATACTGGAAGAACGCGCCATTTGCCACGATGCCGATCTGCAAGTGCTGGTCCCAGTAGTCATGCACCACCTGGTACAGGATGTCCGTCAAAAGCTGCGGGCCCTTCTGTATAGGGTCAAGTCTTGATGGCCAGAAGAAGAGCGGCGCGTTGGGGTTCACCGCCAAGCCCAGCTGCCTCTGGAATTCCTGCTTGTTGGCACGCTTCTTCATGGCATGGTCCGCGGCGGTGTACTTCTCCACCAGGCTGTTGTCCGTGGCGGGATTGTAGTCGGGGTCGGGCGCATTGAGTATGCCGCGGGCGCAGCCTGCCTTGAATTTGTTCAAGATTTCCTGGCGTATCTGCGGCTGTATGAACGGATGGTATCCATCCACCATCTCATGCAGGAACGTGGGGCTCACTGTATTTATGAAGTGTGCGCCGAATATGCCGCTGGTCAGCAGGTCCACCTTGTTGCCAGCGCGGGATTCCTCGTAGTTCACAGGCGGACGCGCAAAATACAGCATCTGCCAGAACACGCCCGTGTCAATGCCGTGGTTGTCTATGTTCTCCAGAGTGGTTTCCTGGGTGTGGATGTTGTGGACGGTGAACAATGTGGGTATCCCCAGGCGGCGGGCATATCCAGGTATGAGCCCCGTCATCCAGTCATTGCAGTGTATCAGGTCAGGATTTACGGAGGGAATGATGTTGTTGATGACCTCGCGCTGAAACACCAGGCTCATGTTCATCGAGTCTTCATAGTAGTTGGGATACACCTGGTCCCTGTAGTAGAACGTACGGTCCTCCGCCAGGTGTATCCTCTGTTCAGAACTGCCGCCTTCACGGTGGAGGCTCACATTGTACTTCTCCAGTTTGGCGTCCAGCAGGTCCGTCACTTCCACGTGGAACAGCCTGCGGTAATGGGGCAAGGCAACATGCACGTCAACGCCCCGACTGAACAAGGAGGCAACCAACGACGCCGAAACATCAGCCATGCCACCAGCCTTGGCGGACAACTTGTTCGCGATGTTGCCCATCCCCGCAGGCAAATACGTGATTTCTGGCGTGACAATCAGTACCTTGGTCTTCTTCCTTGATCTGTTATGCTCTGACATGTTACCTCACCCCGCCTAGCTTATTTCACCTCAAGAACGCTGTTGAGTGTCCCCATGTCATTGGAAACAAAGTTCGGATTCGAGGCATCAATGTCCCAAATGCCGTCCACGATGAACTTGTACTCGTAGCGGCCAGGAGCCAGCATCCTCATGCAGCTGAATACGCCCTTGCCGTCCTTGTCCTTCATCGGGCATTCCTCGGAGTTCCAGTCATTGAAGCTGCCAGCCAAAAACACCTTTGAGCCCACTGCGGCCGCCACCTTGAATGTGACACGGCGACGCCCTGCAATGCCTGCCTTGCTTGCCACTGCCTCTTTCTTCTCTTCTTTCACAACTTTCTTTGCCATTTTCTTATTCTCCTATTATTTGCTGTTAAAGTGCGGTAATGTAATTGTATTGCGCTGATTTTCAAACTGATTTATGAAAAAGACGGGGACGCACCCTATGTGCGCCACGCGACAAGCCCACACCAATAAACTCACCGCCAGCGAAGAACGTCGCCTCAACGCCCAGTGCACTTGAAGTTTTCCAGACCGTCTTTGAAAATTGCTGCGTCTGTCAGGAACAAGGGATAATCCAGCATGGGCATGCGGTGGAATTGCCTGAATCTACCATAGTTGCCGTCGCTGCAAGTGGATTCCTGCTTGACACGATAGATTTTGGCGGTAATCGGGTCAATCAGCACGGGCTTTTCAAACGTGCCCCAGCGCTCTGGATACATCTGGATGCTGACGGCATGCACATCGTAATTCGACTTGAGATGGCTTGGATGATAGTAGGCATAAATCGGGACGTCACCTTTCCTGAAACCGCAGACTATCGGGTACAAATCGTCCACAGGGCGTGTAGTATATGCCCAAGGCGTCTCGTATGGTTGTATCTCGAATGACACATTCGCAAGTCGTGCCTCTTCGTCAAACAGCCATGTAAAACTCTGCATGGCACGCAATGCCAGTTTCGGCTTGTAGCAGTCTGGATCGGAGGCGTCGATGATGCCGAACGGGAAGACGCCTGCGCTGCTATAGCCATTGCGGAAATCGCTGGCTGTAAAGAACGAGGTCATATCAAGCCCCAGGCGCAGGTCCGTCAGATAGCGTCTTGTTAGGAAACGGGCCTGATACACCTCGCTTATCTTCGTGGGCACTCCGTTTTCGCCCTGCCACACCTCGATTTTCCTTCCGCTTTCCGCAATGCGGTCGCGTATGAACTGAAGACGTCCAGGCCAGTATAATTCAGGAATCTCCTCGTATGGATGGTATGAGAAAATATCTATGTGCTCCACCAGCCCAGCGTCGAACAAGCCCTGTATGTATTCATTGCAAAGGGAGCAGCCTGAAATGGAGCCGCCGATGACCTTGACATCCTGGAGAACAGCGCGAAGCGCATCCGCCGTAATCTTGACCAGTTTCACATACTCCTCTGGCGGCTCGGCCTCGACCTTGCCATTCAATTCGCTGCCTGGCTTCTGGAGAAATCCCGCATTGGGCTCGTTCCATACCTCGTAATATGAAACCCGCCCCTCAAAATGACGCGCCATCGCCTGGCAATAATTCCTCCAGCCAGCAATGGCCTTTTCGCCAAAGACAGTGGGTGAGTAGAAATAACTACCGCGGCATGGTTGCACATCCATGTAAAGCCCGTTCCCGAAACTCAGGCTGATCCAAGGGGTAATCCCCGCGTCCAGTAGCCCGTTCACAATGTGGTCAAGCCAAGCAAAGTCGTATGCGCCAGGAGTCTTCTCAGCCATCTGCCAGCCCGACTGAAGCCTGGCCCACTTGACACCTGAATTGCGTATGAACTTTATCGTCTGGTCAAAATCGTATGCCTCACGATGGTCCAGCACCTCGAATCCAATGCCAAGACGCGACGCCTTCACTTCTCGGCTTGTGCGGAAGGGCATGTCCCCTATATATTCAAGTTGATTGGAGAAACCATCCCGTTCCGCATTAAAAAGCAACTCCTTGTATTTCTGCAATTCCTGCCCACGAATCTGGTCAATGAACTGCATGTCAGCCTGTGGTAGAAATCCATCCAGCGAGTTGCTTTGTTTTTCTGCGGTATTAGCCATGGTTCAGCCCTTATTGTAAAAATGTACCTTAAGCCACATAAGATTCCTGTACATTCCCTTGAGCCAGCATAATATGAGTCCAATGACATAATAGTGGAAAAACGCCATAAATACGAAACTTAGCATCTCGCATAAGGTTAATATAATTTTTGATTTATAACCCAACTTTATACTAATCAATTCCTGCTTTTCATCGTTTAACTTCAAATTCTCGTCTAACAAATCTTCTTTTTGTTCTCTCAAATCATACATTGCCTTCTGCTTATCAACCACTTGCTTTCTGATAACTGCTATCTGTTTTGAATAAGAAGAGGCTAATTTTTCCATTTCCTCCTGCTTTTTATTGATTTGTTGATTAAGGTCATTAATATTAGCGTCGATCGTAGCCTTGCGTTTTTTTAGTTCAATAAGCTCGTCATTCCTCTTCTTTTTGAATTTTTCTGTGTAAGCTTCTTTCATGGAAATCATAGTCACATGAATCGTCCTATCAAGCTTGACCTTCTCTTGATTAAAAGATTCTTTCATTGACATTAATTGCTTGAGTTCGTTCATCTCTGGAGTTCCTTCCTTTACAAGGGACTGTATTTCGCTATTCAAGGCTTCAATCTCTTTTTCAACAATTTTTATTTCCTGTTCCTTGCCTTTAATTTTATTTTCCAACTGCTCCATTTTTTGGACAACATTATTGATATCAGTACTTGCCTTGAAAAATCGGGAAACAAAATATAACTCACCCAAAACACACAATATCGCCAGGAAAATCCACAGAAAAACAAAGATAATATTTATCTTATTCAATACATTATTTCTATGAAAAAGATTTTTATCTGCATTTATATCAAGCAATTCAGCTTCCAATCCCCTCAAATCTGTTGCATTGTCAGCATTAGAATTTTCGCCTGTCGGAGCTGGAGGTTCAATTATGATGTTACCATTGCAATGTGGACATTTGGCAGTTGCGCCTATATATTGTTCTTCCACCTCCATCGTTCCTTGACAATAAGGACAAGTGAAATTGAAACTCATTTTTCACCTCCGCGTTTTGTTTTTGAACTAATCCGTACAATTTACTACAAATATGAAAAAACATTCCTTGGACAAAAGATCATGCTCTATTGAATACAATTTTGTCAGATTTTGCTTCTACGTAGTTTCCACAGGGTTTATTATGGCGTTAAAGGACAGTTGTGAAAAAAAATGTATTCAGAAGAAAATTTAACATAGGTACATAAAAAAACAAATCAGCTCTGCCACCAGAACATTTGCCAATGGAGTCAGCTTCTGGAAACCAGCTTTGACAATGCAAGCAACGCCAGGACATTGGGCAGAACCATCAACTGGTTGAACATGTCCTGCAAGGCCCAGACCAGATCGTTCTGCACAATTGTGCCAAGGAATATGAACAATATGCCTAGCACAGAATAGATCACTGTCCCCTTCAAGCCAAACATATAGTTGAAGTTGATCTTGCCAAAGAGATTCCAACTCAAAATAGTTGAAAATGCAAAGAAAAGCAAGCAAATTGCAACAAATATATTGCCAAAAGAAGTTGATGACACAGAGGCAAAGGCATGCTGCACCAGGTTAGTCTTGGTCAATCCTGCGGAAGCCAGCAGTTCGGAATACGTGTCCCCTGTAGCATTGGCCAAGGGACCATTGCCAGTATAGATGGTTGAAATCACGATAAGGGCGGTCATGGTCAGCACCACAAAGGTGTCAATGAACACGCCAGTCATCGCCACGACGCCCTGTGTGTGTGGCCTGTCCACATTCGCCAATGCATGTGCATGAGGCGTTGAACCCATGCCCGCCTCATTTGAGAAAAGCCCGCGCTTGACGCCCTGGCTGATGGCGGTCTTGAGCGCATATCCAATTCCTCCGCCCAGCAAGGCCTCGGGCTGGAAAGCATACTTGAAAATGCAGGCGAATGTGGCGGGGATGCAGTTCCAGCGGCATACAAGCACAAACACGCCGCCCAGAAGATAAAGCACCGCCATCAGCGGCACCAGTTTTTCCGTCACAGCCGCAAGTCGGTAGGCCCCTCCAATGAAAATGGTGGCAGCAAACGCAACGATTATCAAGCCGATGCTCCAAGTGGGCAGCCCGAATGCATTGTGGCATGTTTCCCCAATGGAGTTGGCCTGCACCATGCAGCCAATGAAGCCCAATGATAAGATTATCGCCACGGCAAAGAAAAATGCCAGGTATTTCCCGAATGCATTTGGAAAGGCGCGCCTGATGTAATATGCGGGGCCGCCATGCATTGAGCCATCTGCCAAGGTCACCCTGGTTTCCTGGGCGAGAACGGCTTCAGCATAGATGGTCGCCATCCCCAGGAAGGCAATGCACCACATCCAGAATATGGAGCCTGGACCGCCGACTATGATTGCCCCCGACGCACCGACAATATTGCCCGTGCCAACCTGCGCGGCCACAGCGGCGGTCAGTGCCTGGAATGAACTAATTCCGCTTTCCTGCCGCCCGCCGTGAAGGGAAAAGTTACCGAAAAGTTTTCTGAACCCCTCGCCCAGGCAACGCACCTGCACAAATCTGGTGATTATGGTAAAATACAATCCAGTGCCAACCAGCAATATCGTCAGCACATAATCCGAAAGGGAATTGTTTACGATATCAACTACAGACTGTATTGTTTCCATTTTTCCTGTATTGTGTTTTGGATTGACGGAAATAAGTCAGTGCATGTCACCGACTCTAAATCACTGCTCACTTCTTCCTGCAAAGATTGCAGGTTTCACAGCCCAGTTCGGGCGGAATGTAGGTTTTGCCCTCTTTTCTTGCCTTGCGTATGCGCATGTAGTTCATTCCAGCCAGGAAGCAGCCCAGGACAATAAACGCGCCAGCAGGTTGCTTCAATATGTTGAATGCGGTGCGCTCGCCCATCAGCTGCATTTCGAACAAAGTTCCTTCGGCCAGGAATTCGCGCACGGCGCCCAGCGCCATCAAGGCCAGCGTGAAGCCGCAGCCCATGCCAATGCCGTCCAGCAGCGAGGCGAACACTCCGTTCTTCGAGGCGAATGCCTCCGCCCTGCCCAGCACGATGCAGTTCACGACAATCAGCGGGATGTATATGCCCAGCGTCTTGTTGAGTTCGGCTGGCGCATACGCCTTCATCAGCAATTCGATTATGGTGACAAACACGGCAATCACGACGATGAAGCAGGGGATGCGCACCTTGTCAGGTATCAGTTTGTGCAGAAGGGATATGCAGACATTGCTGCCAGCCAGCACGAATGTGGTGGCTATGCCCATGCCCAATGCGTTCTTTGCACTGCTGGATACAGCCAGCGTGGGGCACATGCCCAGCATCAGCACCAGGACTGGATTCTCCTTCCAGAGCCCTTTGGAAAAATCTTTGAAAATGGACATTTGCTTCACTCCGTCTTACTTTACAATACTTGGAAAAGTATCCGCCACCTTGTTGACCGCATTGTACACGGCATTGCTGCTGTATGTGGCGCCTGAAACAGGATGCACGCCTGAAGACTGCAATGGTACCTCGGAAGACAACTTGCTCATGGGCTTGCCAATAAAACTGTCGAGATACACATTAGGCGGCGTACCTGCCTCTTCCTTCTTGCCGCTGATGAACTTCCAGAATGACTTGGGCGCCTTGCGGTCCGTGGCCTTGGTGCCCACGCCAGGCGTCTCGCTGTGGGCTGTCACCATGATGCCAGTCACCTTGCCTTCAAGGGAAAGCCCCACCATGACTTTCACATTGCCGCCGAAACCGCCTTCCCCAATCGCCTCTGCCGCGTATGCAATCAACTTGCCAGATGCGTCCTTGCCGCTGAAAAAGGCCACGCCCTCTGGCCCCTGCACCTCCATCCTGTCCATGGAAACCGCCTCGGACGGCATCACCAGCTTGAGGTTTTCCTGAAGCGCGGCCTGTTCAGCCGCACGGCAGGGTTCCTCCACCATGTTGTGCACATATACAAGAGCCGCACTGCCAAAAAAGCAGATCAGTCCAAGACTTGCAATTAACTTCAATGTTTCTTTCATGCTCTCTTGACCTCCTTGGCGGCGCTCCTCATGCCAAAGGGCTTGCCAGCCGTCAATTTGTCGATAAGCGGAGTCAAAGCGTTCATCAACAGAATGCTATAAGTCACACCTTCGGGATAGCTGCCCCAGAGGCGAATTATGCTGGTTATTATGCCGCATCCCACTGCAAACAGAATCGAGCCTGCCCTGTTCACAGGCGTGGTCACCATGTCAGTCGCCATGAAGAACGCGCCAAAGGCCAGCCCTCCAGACATGACATGCATCGTCAATGGCGCAAAATGGGGATTGCCTGGCATGGTTGCATGGGCGATGCCAGTTATGAAAGCCACTGTGCCAATATAGAACAGCGGCACCTGCCAGCGTATCAGGCGGCGCACCATCAGGAAAACACCACCGACAAGTATTGCAAAGAAACTGGTCTCGCCCATTGAACCAGGTATCCTGCCCCAGAACAAGTCCACATAACTGTAGGCCCCTCCCTTCGAGCATCCATCCAGCCAGGTCATGCTCAAGGGCGTTGCGCTTGTGACTGCCTCCGCACCAGTGGCCCATACGCCAATGCCCTTGACTGGCTCAATGAATGTGCTCATTATCTCAGGCACGGCCAGCAGCAACACCAGACGCCCCACCAGCGCGGGGTTGAATGGGTTGTACCCAAGGCCGCCATATACCATCTTGCCAAGGCCGATTGCAAATATCGCGGCAACAACGCAGCACCATTCAGGCACTGTGGGCGGCAGATTCAAGGCCAGTATCAGGCCTGTCAGAGCCGCGCTGCAATCGCCTATCGTGGAACGCTGCTTCATCATCGCA
>JAFYGL010000459.1 GCA_017543165.1 Victivallales bacterium
CAGTCCACAGTCCACATGTACGATTTTCTGGAAAGAGAACGCCTGCTTATAGGCGAAGAGAAGCTGGAGAAGCTGAAGGCCTGCAAGATATTTGTGGTTGGCGTCGGGGGCGTTGGCTCCTGGGCGGTGGAGTTGCTGGTGCGGGCTGGCGTTGGCAAAATCGTCATCATGGACATGGACGAGGTCAAGGCAAGCAATGCAAACAGGCAGATTCACGCCATGCTCTCAAACGTGGGGAAGACAAAGACCGATGTCATGGCGGAAAGGCTCCTGGACATAAATCCTGATTTGGAATTGGAGGCCATTCCCGAGCATCTGGAAGGCGTTTCCGTTGAAGGCTACCTGGATGTGCTCATGCCAGACTGCGTGGTGGATGCCATAGACGAAAAACAGCCCAAGCTGGCATTGCTGAAGGCATGCGTGGAAAAGAAAATCCCCGTTGTGTCCAGCATGGGGGCTGGCAATAAACTTAGGCCCGAACTGGTGAAGGTGGCAGACATCAGCAAGTCATACGGCTGCCCGTTGGCAAGAAGCATCAGGAAGAACCTGCATAAACTGGACATAAAGAAAGGCATACAGGTAGTATTTTCTCCAGAGGAGATGCCAGAAGGCTCTGTATTGGGCGAGGCTGAAGATGAAAGAGCCCGCCGTCCTGTTGGAAGCATCTCGTTCATGCCCGCCATATTTGGCGTTTATTGCGCCAGCGAGGCAATAAATCTCGTCCTTCAAAGGTAATTTTATAACTACCCCCTTGACTTCAGATGAATTTTTTCGTATAATTACGAGGCAATTGGTAAGAAGTGAGGTAGTTTTGAACTCTGAACATAACGATAGCAAGAATGATCCGTTTATCCAGGGGGAGAAAAAAGATTCTCCCCCTGAAGTAAGCAACGAGGTTACTGAAGAAACAGCGGTATTGCACAACAAGACCGAAAAAAGCTGCATTTACCCTGGAAAACCACTGGATGCAGAGGCAAGGCAAATCAAACTTCCTGGATGCGAGCTGATGTCGGTGCTTGGAATGGGCGGCATGGGCTGCGTATATCTTGGAAGGCAGACACATCTCAACAGGCTGGTTGCGGTCAAGGCTCTCAAAGTCAATGCAGCATACGACCCCGAACTCAAGGCAGGACTGAGGAACGAGGCAGTTACGCTGGGCGCCATCAACCACCCTAATATCGTCTCCTGCTATGATGTCATCTATTCAAAAGGACGAATCTTCCTGATGATGGAATACGTGCCTGGCTTCATGAGCGTGGGAAGCCTGGTGAAGAAATTCGGCCCAATGCCAGAGGATATCGTGCTCCATATCATGCTGGAGGCGCTTCACGCCCTCTCATATGTCAATGGAAAGGGCTTTATTCACCGCGATATCAAGCCAGACAATATCCTTGTTTACAATGAAAAAAACTTCAGCGCACGCAGTCCGAGGGAGCTTTTCAGCGATAGCGACACCCGCATAAAAATCTGCGACTTCGGCCTGGCGGTTAAATCATTGAGAGATGCAGTTGCTGACAGCAAGCGCACGCTGGTGCAGGGCAGCCCGAATTACATGGCACCTGAACAGATTGTGGCGCCAGACAATATTGACTTCAAGGCGGACATGTATGCCCTCGCTGGAACCGCTGTTTTCATGCTGACAGGTAAGCCGCCTTTCCATTTCGATGACGTGAAGGAGATGTTTGCATTTAAATTGGAAAATGATATTCCTAATTTATCTGTAAATAAGGTGAAAGTAAATGCAGGATTTGCAAAAATCATTGCAAAAATGGGGAGTGCCAATCCTGATGACAGGTATGACAGCTATGCGGAGCTAAAGCACGAACTGGAAAAAATCCAGCCCTCCATTGAGAAGAACAGCGGCTTCCGCAAAATGCGCTTCTGGCAGGCCATGAGCATCGTGATGGCAGTATTGCTATTGGGAGGCTCATATTTCTTGGGAAAAGATTATGTGGTCGAGAATTTCTTCCGCGAGAAGTTCGTGTCCCTGACCAGCACAATGGGATATTGGCAAGGCGAGCGCACTGGCTGGTACGTATGGCAGATGCCCTCTGCAAAAGGCAAGGTGCCTGTGCTTATGGGGGATGACATGCTGGGCGAAATCAAGCTGGTGCAACTTCTGGAATCAGGGCATACACTGTCCGTGGATACCCGTCGTAAAAGAGCAGGCGTGGTTCATTTCAAGGTGGACAATGGCAAGGGGGGCTTCCTGGATTTGGCGTGGCATTGCGATTCCAAAGGCGAATCGAATTTCTTTGCAGTAGGCAACAATGGAAAAAACATGACTGGAGGCATTCCGCCGCTGGACTTATATGGCTGGTATCATATCCAGTTCAAACTATATAGGAAGAATCTGATAGTTTTCGTAAATGGCGAACCAGTTTACACAGGCTTCATAAACGGCGACATGCCATTCACCTTCTCGGTGGACGCGCATAATGTGGGCCATATCATGCTGAAGAACGTCAATATCACAGTAAATGAGTGATGCCCTCCTTGGGCGATTTGTTATAAAAGCCGTTGGATGAAGCAAGCAAAAAAGCGTCTGCCTTGAAGGTGGCATTATACCTGAGTCAGCAATGGCAAGGAGAACTTTAATGGCCAATGACATAAGCGGAAAACCGAAGGCAATTGAGGTACGTGGGGCGCGGAAGAACAATCTCAAGAACGTGGATGTGGATATTCCACTGGGAAAGATAGTCGGCGTCGCAGGTGTTTCTGGAAGCGGCAAGTCATCCCTGGCACTGGGGGTAATATACGCGGAGGGCTCCCGCCGCTATCTGGAATCGCTCTCCACATATACGCGACGCCGCATGACCCAGGCCACCCGCGCGGAGGTGGACGATGTCCGCTACGTGCCTGCCGCGCTGGCATTGCACCAGCGGCCAGGCGTGCCAGGCATCCGCTCCACATTCGGCACGATGACGGAACTGCTCAATTCTCTGCGTCTCATGTATTCGCGCCTCGCCTCCCACCGCTGCCCAAACGGCCACTACATTGAACCTACGCTGGATGTGGCGGCTGAAAGGGAACTGGTCTGCCCCAAATGCGGAGAGCATTTCTATGCACCAGGCGCGGAGGAACTTGCCTTCAATTCACAGGGCGGATGCAAGCGCTGCGAGGGGACTGGAGTGGTACGCGAGGTGGATATGGATTCGCTGGTCCCAGATGATTCGCTGACCATCGACCAGGGGGCGGTGGCTCCATGGCAGTCCCTCATGTGGTCGCTGATGAAGGACATTGCGCGGGAAATGGGTGTGCGGACGGATGTGCCCTGGCGGGAACTTACAGAGCGCGAGAGGGACATAGTCCTCCATGCGCCACCAGAAAAGCACCACATGGTGTATCAGATGAAGACTGGCGAATCAGGCGAGATGGACTTCACCTTCTTCAATGCCATATATACTGTGGAGAACGCGCTGAAGAATGTCAAAGACGAGAAGGGCATGAAGCGAGTGGCGAAATTCCTGAAGGAAGGCATTTGTCCCGAATGCGGGGGGACGCGCCTTTCGGAGCGCGCCCGTGCTCCCCTTCTGCGTGGAATACCCCTGGACAAGGCATGCGAAATGACGCTGGCGGAAGCGGAGGAGTGGGTGAGGGGCGTTCCCGCAACACTGCCAGATACTATGCGCCCGATGGCGGAGCGCATTTGCGAATCATTCCATGACACGTCGCGGCGCCTGATTGAACTGGGGCTTTCCTATATTACGCTGGACCGCGCGGCCTCCACGCTCTCCACTGGCGAGCGTCAGCGCACGCAGCTCGCCCGTGCAGTCAGAAACCGTACAACTGGAGTGCTCTATGTTCTGGACGAGCCATCCATCGGGCTGCATCCATCCAATCTGGAAGGGCTGACTGGCGTTATGGACGACTTGGTGGCAGACGGCAATTCCGTCCTTCTTGTGGACCATGACACCCAGGTCCTTTCACATGCCGACTGGCTTGTGGAACTTGGCCCCGAGGCAGGTGCAAAGGGAGGTCGCCTCATTGCGGAGGGGACGATAGAGGATGTGGCAAAGAATCCTGCCTCCCAGATAGGGCCTTTCCTGAAGACGGGGCAAGGCGTCATGCCGCGGCATCCGAGCAGCCGCCAGGCTCCTCTGCCAGGCCAGGAAATCAGGCTTTCCACTGCGGTGATTCACACCGTGCAGCCCCTTGAGGTGAGTTTCCCAAAAGGCCGTCTCACCGCCGTGACAGGCGTTTCTGGCTCAGGCAAGACCACGCTCATTCTTGAAAGCCTGGTTCCTGCGCTGGAGGCGAAGACGGCGGGGCGCGTTCTTCCCGCGCATGTACACTCTGTGGATGCACCTGGAATAGGGCAGGTGAAGCTTATTGACGCGACGCCCATAGGCATCAACATACGCTCTACGGTGGCGACGTATGCGAATGTCCACGATGAACTGAGGAAAATCTACGCCCGCACATCGGATGCAAAGGAACGCAATCTCAAGGCGGGGGACTTCTCGTACAACACAGGCTCCCTGCGCTGCCCGATATGCGACGGCACTGGGGAAATCAACCTTGATGTGCAGTTTCTGCCAGATGTGGACATTCCATGCCCAGAATGCCATGGCTCGCGCTACACCAAGGTGGCATACGCTGTGAAACGCAATGGCGTGTCTCTGCCGCAGTTGATGGCAATGAGCGTTGACGAGGCACTGGAGGCCTGCGGCGACCTGCCGCTGGTGAAAAGCCGTTTGCAGGTCCTGCATGACCTTGGACTGGGCTACTTGACGCTGGGTGAGGAAACTCCAGGCTTGTCTGGCGGCGAGGCGCAGCGCCTCAAACTTGCCAGCGAGATGGGACGGGGGCAGGGCGATTCGGTATTCGTCTTTGACGAACCCACCATTGGATTGCATCCTCTTGATGTGCGGACGCTTCTGGCGGTGTTCAAACGCCTTATTGACAAGGGGGCCACCGTCATTGTCATTGAGCACGACCTGGATGTCATACGCTCTGCTGACTGGATAGTGGACATGGGGCCAGGCGGTGGCTATGAGGGAGGGCGCATAGTGGCCACAGGCACTCCAGAACAGCTAAGGTCAAATGAAAGGAGCATAACTGGAAGGTACATTTAAGCCATGGGAAGGATTGAAAGAATCAGACGCAATTCCACAACTATTGCATTTTGCCTTTTTTTGCTGGTATTTCTTGCAGGATGTGTCAGCCAGCAAAAATCAAATGCACTTAAGGAACTAAAGCAAGCAGGCGTGCTCATGGTCGGCGCAAGCGGTGATTACCAGCCGATGTCATATCTTGACCCGAATACGGCATCCTATACAGGTTTTGATGCCGCCTTGGCCGCTGATTTGGCGGCCTCGCTGGGAGTCAGGCTTGAATATGTCAGGACATCATGGCCAACTCTGATGGCGGATACCTTGGCACGGAAATTTGACATTGCGCTCTGCGGCATTACCATTACCGATACCCGCAAGAGGCAGGCTCTCATGTCGGACGGCTATATTGACAACGGGAAAACCGTCCTCTGCCGAGTGGAGGATGCTGGCAAATACACCAGTCTTGAGGCTATAAACCGCCCAGACGTCCGCGTCATGGAGAATCCTGGCGGCCTTAACGAGAAGTTTGCACGGGCCAATCTGCCGCTGGCCGCATTGTCCATACATCAAGTGAACGAGGAGATACCTGGACTGGTGGCTGAGGGGAAGGCGGATGTGATGATTACTGAAATCATGGAAGCCATGTTCTATGCAAGTCGCGACAAGCGCCTGGCCGCCCCTCTGCTTGACAAGCCATTCACCCATGGGCAGATAGGCGCACTTCTTCCACCTGGAAACAAGGCCCTGCTGGATTATGTCAACCAGTTCATCAAACAGGCGCGAGAAAAGGGGCGCCTGGATGAACTGCAAAGAATCCACATGAAAGGAGAGTAGCGTATATTAACTCTGAACACTGAATCCAGCAAAATCCATCAACCACTGCCAGTCAATGGGGGCGAGGCCGTGTGCCTCTGTGCGGCGCACATAGCCCAGATGGCTGCCAATGCGGCATGTGTCGTAGTAGTCTGGCAATCCCTTGCCTGGCATGCCTGGCAGGCCCAGGAACTCCCATGCGGGGGAGGCGGCCTCCACAGCCAGGTATTCGCCTTCAGTGTCCATCCAGTCGTTGGGGCCAAAGCCCTCCACCAGCACGCGGCGCGGCGCAATGGCGGCAAGAAGCAGATGCTGGTCGAATGTCAGCAGTTTTGGTGGATTTGGGGCGTATTTTGAGTATGCCTTGCAGTACCAGTGCGTGAACATGCGTACTTCCGTGCCGATGCACTCGCAAAAGTCCCGTTTTGCAATGCAGACACCGCCGCCGCCGCACTGGTTTGGCACGCAAACCGCAAAGCGCTCGTCCCTTGCCGCCGCCAGGAATGCGGCCTTGCCCAGTCTTGAGCAGCCAGTTACGACACTTCGCCTTGCATCCAGTTCAGGTATGCGTTCCGCCAAGTCCAGTCCTCGCGAAAGCGCCCAGGCCCAGGCGCCCACAGCCGTTGGATTGTCCTCTCGCGTCTCGTCACGTTTGCCCCATAGCGAAAACACGCCTGTATAAGGGAATGTAGCCTGGCTGTGGGCTGGATTCGGCTCATTCCAATCGGGGTCGGGGGA
>JAFYGL010000460.1 GCA_017543165.1 Victivallales bacterium
ACAATGTTCCTGCAAATCTGGACGCCCAGTTATGCCGAAACATTATTGTAAGCCAGGCGACGGAGCTACCTTCATCCTAATGCGCGGCCAATGGCCGCGCAGAGCAACGGGCCAAACAGAATATCACACAAATAAAAATAACATGTACCCTCTTGCATTATTGTGTTTTTTTGGTAAAATATACTTTGCTAAAACAGTTTAGCGAATATTGGGGCAATAATGGAGCATGGAAAACATGGACAGCAAGGATATAAGACAGGCGTTGGAGCGCAACATCAGGTGGTTTCAGCGGTCGGGCGTTATGTTGCCTGATGACGGTACCTGGGGCGTGGCGGAGCGTATAGCGCTGACTGGCGGCAACACGGCCATTGACCAGATACGGCAGTCATTCCCTGCAGTCACAGAGCATGAGGGCTGGTGTGTTGTGGAGCAGCGCCGCGCAGACTGCAATTTCCAGGCGGCGATGATGATGCTGCTTTCAGGGGCGGTGCTGTCCAATGAGGAGTACGCCAGGCTAGGCGAGAACCTGCTGTACTATTTGTATTCGCGAAGCGGTCTGCTTGAAAGGAAGAACTCAGGCAAGTTGATACGCGGCACCTGGCAGTGGTCCCATATAATCCATACGCCAAGGGTGTATTTTGACGACGATGCGTGGTGTTTGTTCCTGCAACTGGAGATAGCCGCGCTTCGTCCCGATTTGGATGCAAAGCACCAGTTGTCCTACTGGGCGGAGATATTGGCGGAGGAGTTGTGGATTGCAACGGACCGCGTTTTGCGCGAGAGGAATGCCAATGTGGACGGGCATTGGGACGACAGCATCTGGAACGGGCGCTTTGATTTGCCCCACTGGGGAGGGCTTGCCTGCATGGCGCTGGCGCGTGCCTGCTGGAAGAACCCCGACCAGGAAAAAGTCGCGAAATACGCTGATGCAATCAAGGGGTATATGGACTTTATCACACCCAAGGCGAATGACCTGATTTGCAGTGAGAAGGCATATTTGCTGCTGGCTTGCGTCGCATGCTGGCGCTATATGGAAGACGAGGCGGCCAAGCAGCTGGCATTGCGTCTGGGCAATGCGCTTCTTGCGCAGATGGATGAGCATGGCAATCTACCAGCGCAGCACAACGAGGCGCCTGAAGGGCAGGAACTGGTGGACTTGATATACACAATGAACTGGACATTGCTGGGCCTGCAATGCCTGGCAAATGAGGAGCAGGCATTTGCCCCCGCATACAAGAAGGTACTTGAACTGGTGTTGAGCATTCAGGACACCAGCGACGCGCCGCAGTTCAAGGGATGCTGGCGGGGCATGTTCGATTTGAATGGAAAGTCCTGGGGCGGCGGGGACCGCTATGAAGGCGGAGCGGGTAGCATCTACACTGGCTGGACCAATGCGCCAATTTCACTGGCGCTGGCGCAGGAACTGGCACACAAGGATTTGTTCTACATAAAATAAGGATGTTTCCAAGGAGAGAACGCAAATGAAAAAGAACTTTACCCTCATTGAATTGCTGGTCGTAATCGCAATCATCGCGATATTGGCGGCAATGCTACTGCCTGCGCTGGCAAAGGCCAGGGAGAAGGCAAGGTGCACTTCCTGCATCAACAACCTGAAGAACATCGGCACTGCCACGATTCTATACTGCGACATGTACGATGGCTACATGCCGTTCGGCAGCTACCAGGCATTGTCCTACAACTACAAGGCAAACGGCTATTCCGCGGCCTCGGGCACATTCCCATTGATACTGTACCGCGCGGGCGTCTTCAGTTCAGGCGAGAATCCCTATCGTCTGGATGTGGACCCGCAGATGGAGAATTTCAAGGCAGTTATGAAGCCGCTCTTCTGGTGCCCCTCCGATGACACCAATTTCCACACTTCAGGAAACTACCTCTACATTTCATACTGGTACAATTATTTCCTGGACGTGGACATGAACGATGGCAACAGCAAGAAAAAGGTGGATTATCTCTGTGGAAGAATGGGAAGGGACAATCCCTCCCGAGTGTTCCTCTTTGACATGTATCCATTGAAGTCACAGCCAGCGGACAAGCCAGACAATCACCAGAGCGACTGCAACGCGCTGGCTCTTGGCGGGCATGTCATCACCAGAAAGCTGTCCGTGGTGCATTCCAGTGCCACAGCCAATGACTTCTACCAGCAGACTCTGAAGTGGTGGTGCGGATATTGAGAGGGGAGGTGTGAATATGAAGTCGTTGATACTTGCATTGTTGTGTGTTTGCTGCGGGTGCGTCTTTGGCGCGGATGGTGGCTGGACTTTTCCCACAGCCGACAAGAAGTCTGTCACATTGAAGGATGTGCCTGACTGGGGCACTGAGGGCTTTACGCTGGAGGTGTGGTGCCGTCCAGACGAGGAAGGCTGCGGCTATGCGGTGCTGCTGCGGGGCGCATTTGGCTATCCCAATTTCTTTGGCGGTGCGAAGGATATAAACTTCTACCTTGTGAACACCGAAGGCAAGAATGTTTCAAGCCGTGTCTATACGCCGCTTGAACTGGGCAAGTTCCACCATTATGTGATGAGTTGCAGCAAGGAGCAGTGTGAATTGTACCGCGACGGCAAGATGATGCGCAGGAACAAGGGGAATTGCATTCCCAAGTATGTGCCTTCCACTCCGATACATATTGGAAACAGCATTGGCTGGGTGAAGAAGAATTTTGTTGGCGTCATTGGGCTGGTCCGCATTTATGGAAAGACATTGAGCGCCCAGGATGTAAAGGCGAACTTCGAGAAGTTGCAGAAGGAAGAGGCATTGCCCACCTGCCAGGAACTGCTGCTGGACGAGGACAGGCGCTTCGGCGAAAAAAAAAAGATAGTGCCAGGTGACCTTGGAAAGCCAGTAGAGACAATACTGGACAACAAGGTGTTCGACAGGCGGCGCTATGAGAAAAGCCGCCATGTGGCAGGGCGCGAGGCGGAACGCAAGCCTCTGGTGGATTTTGAGGACATCCGCGGCTGGAAAGTGAAGTATGTGTCTGGCGAGGTGGAGCCAGTTGTGCGCCTCAGCCAGGAGATGCCCCTCTGGGGAGACAAGGTCCTGCGGCTGGAGTTCAAGGAAGGCGTTGCGCCCAAGGCTGGTGCAAAAGTGGTTCTGGAGCCGCCGCAGCCAATCCTCATACCCAATGAATTTGACGCGGTTTCCATCTGGCGCTTTGCCACGAAATATGGCAAGGTGCGTCCTGCGCTGCATTTTTCCGTGCAATGGAAGGATGAGGCAGGAAAATTGCATGATTCCGGCAAGTTGGGCGGCATGCTGGAAGTGGGCTGGGGCCTGAAGATGAATCCCCTGAAGGAGAAGATGAAGGCGGGCTGCCGCTTCGTCTCCATCACATTCACTGGTTTCAACGAGCCGGAACGCGTCATTTTCATAGACAATCTGTGTTTCTACGAGCGCAGCAAGAAGGCATTGCCTGACGCGCGGGTGCCATCGTATGCGGAACTGGGCGTGCCAAACCGTCCAGAGACAGTCCAGCCCACCAGCGCTGAGCCATACGGGGTTGCGCTTGAGGCAATTGGCGCAAATCATTGGCGTTTTACAAGCACGGGCGAGAAGTCTGGAAAGAAACTGCTGTATGACATCAGACCTGCCACAGGCACGTTCAGCGATATACAGGCTACCTGGAATGGACGGACCTTTACGCCCATGCAGGGCGGCGGCCTGCAATGGGCGCTGGACAATGAATACCCCGTGAAGGCGGAGGCGCTGCTGCCGCCCGCATCGCCGAAGGTCGCCGCCAAGTTGGAAAAGGCGAGCGTCAAGGGCAATACGCTTGTCCTGGACTGGGAATATGTGGTTGACAAGCGGGACAAACGCACCGCGCAGTGGAAAATCGCATTGAGGGACAATACCCTGGTGCTCGACCTGGCAAGTGACTTGGGCGGCAAGGAAGGACATGCGGGCGAGGTCATTTTCGGCGGCATCAGCGGCATTTCAGGCAAGGTGGTTGAAATACCATATCTTACCTGGGGACGCTGGATGCACCAAAGCAATCCTCCAGGAATATTTGCTGCGGACAATTGCTATGTGTTCGCCATGCTGGACTGGTATAATTCCGATGCGTCGGGCCTTTTCGGCGCGTCCAGCGCCACGCCTGGCGGCCACTATGAATTGAGGAGCGACACCGCCGACCACCGCTGGGTGGCGGACAAGGATGCAAAGGATCCCACAAACACAGTCCGCGACTATTCCGTCATCAATGGCGGCAGCTACTACTGGCCTACCACGGCTGGCATCAGGAATCCAGTGCGCGAGCGCATTATGCTGACTGTCGCGGGCAAACTGGAGAATGTGCTGCCAAACATCCCGCACGGCCCGAATCCAGACATGGCGAATACCAGGGATGCGGTCTGGGCCACTCGCATGTGGTATGTAAACAAGCCGACGCCTGACTACTTTGACCAGGAACTGGCAATGTGGAAGGAATGCAGATTCTACGGCATGGATAAGCTGTTTGTGCGTCTGCATGGCAATATCAACAGGATGTACTGGCCTGTTTCCAATGGGGACCCCGCCACGTTCGTGATGCCCTTCACCACGCCAATCATCGGCGGCGATGCGGCGTTGGCGAAGTTCTTTGCGGAGATGAAGAAGCTGGGCTACCGCATTGGCATATACACGGACCCCATGCTGCTGAGCAGTCTGGCCCGCGAGGCATGGGACGAGGACATGATGAACCAGGACAGCAACGGCGCCTGGCTTTACAGCAGCGGCAACACCAACCAGACCAAGACATCCAGGATGGTGGCACTGCAGGCAAAGTGGAACGCTATCTACAGGAAGGCCTTTGCGCCGAACTGCGGTTACATCGACCAGATTACGTGCCCGCCTTGCTGGAGATACACCGACTATGATGCCCGTGCGCCAGAGGCGGCCAAGTTCTCTGCCGCATGGCGTGTGTTTGTGGAGAGCCTGCGGCAGGAGCGCAAGGACTATGGCCCCATTATCTCCGAAGGCAAGACACAAGTGTTCTTTGCAGGGCTGTGCGACAGCTATGCGCAGACGCAGCGCATGCGCATGAATGTGATTCCCGATTTCAATCTGCTGAAAATACATCCATTGAGCAATGATTGCGGCGCGGAACTGGGATGGATCAACTACAAGGGCAGCGGTGGCGAAATCAACAAGTGGGCCTACAAACTGCTGGCGCTGGAGTATGCATACGGCAACATAGGGCACATAGCCTCCTGCTACCATGGTGCGCCGCTGGTTCCCGTGCCTGGCTCCATGATACGCAGCTATTTCCTTGTGCAGCCCATGCAGAAATATTATGCCGATGTAGAAATCAAGGAAATCCTCTACAATGTGAATGGCGCGTATCTACCATTCGAGGAGGCGGTCAGGCAGGGTACGCTGGGGCGCAACCAGGTCAAGCTGGTTTACGAGAATGGATTTGAGGCAGCGGCCAATCTCAATGAAACAGAGAACATGGATGTCACGCTCAATGGGCGTGCCTTCACGCTGCCGCCAGAGGGCTTTGCGGCAATGACGGCGGATGGCAGTGCCGTTGCATATTCGGCCTTGCAGGAGGGGAGGCGCGTGGATATGTGCCGTGCGGGTGACTTGCTCTACTGCGACAATGGGCCTGGCGAGGCGCTGTTCAAGGGCAAGGGAGCCTACATTGTGAGGCGGCAGTCCAAGGCGCGTCTGGAGATATTGCCCGCTCCGTTCAAGGGCGAGGAGACTGTGGAACTTGCCTTCCCTGGCAAGCAGGCCGTGCTGGAGAAGTATGCAAAAGACGGCGCCTTGCTTGGCACGGAGAAACTGGCAGTTGCCAATGGAAGGCTGTCCATCCCAGTGTCCAAGGATGCTGCACGCCTTGTTGTGCACGAATAGGACAAATAGGGCGAAATGGACAAAAGGGACGGAAGGGACGAATTGAGAGAACGTACCTTCCGTCCCTTTTGTTCTTGAAAAACACCCTCATTGAGAACAGAGAATTGCATAATGACTTTTCACTTTTCTGTTTGACAGCAGGTCAAACCGCAATATGTTACGCTACTTGAAACAGGCACTGCGCCTGTATGAAAACAAAACTATAGCACAGAAGCACGAAAGAAATGAAAGTATTGCCATTTAACGCCTATATTCCGAATGGAGACGAGGCGGCAAAGATTGCCACATTGCCATACGATGTGATGAACAGGAAGGAGGCCGCGGCCATGGCTGCTGGCAACCCGATCAGCTTCCTGCATGTGACACGCTCGGAAATCGACCTGGATGTGGAGGATGTGTATTCGCCGCAGGTCTATGAAAAAGCAAAGGAAAACTGGAGGAAATTGGCGGCAGAGCATCTGAAAAAGGATGCAGAACCCCATTACTACGTGTATTCGCTGGTGATGAATGGCCGCACGCAGACTGGCATCGTGGCGACGCCACTGGTGCAGGACTACAATGAGAACCGCATCCTCAGGCATGAGAAGACACGCCGTGAAAAAGAGGATGACCGTACCAGGCATATTTCCACCCTCAGGGCGCAGACGGGTCCCGTCTTCCTCACATACAAGGACAGCTCCGCCATCAATGCTATCGTGGCGGAGACCATGAAGCAGAAACCACTCTTCGACTTTGTGGCCGAGGATGGCATCTCCCATACAGGATGGCGCATTGAAAACACTTCTGCAATGCAAAATGCATTCGGAAATGTAGATAAACTGTATATTGCGGACGGGCATCACAGGGCGGCCTCCGCATCACGCACATTTGCGGCGGACAATTCAGGTGAGGCGGACCGCTTCCTGGCGGTGATATTCCCAGCATCGCAGCTGCGCATTCTGGCCTACAACCGTGTGGTTTTCACGCTGAATGGCAGGGACGAGGCAGGCTTTCTGGCAGAACTGGGCAAGGTGGCTCCGCTGTCGCCAGTCAGCAATCCAGTGCCAGCCAAGCCAGGCGACGTATGCGTGTATTGCGGTGGCAAATGGTATGGCTTGACCTTGCCTGACGTGGAGACAGACGCCATTGGCAAGCTGGATGTCAGCCGCCTTCAGAGCCTGGTGTTGCAGCCATTGCTGGGCATAGATGACCCACGCACCAGCAAGCAGATTGACTTCGTGGGCGGCATACGCGGCACTGCGGAATTGGAGAAGCGTGTCAATTCAGGGGAGGCAAAGGTGGCGTTCTCCATGTATCCCACTACACTGGAGCAGTTGATGGCGATTGCGGACGAAGGAGGCATCATGCCGCCCAAGTCCACCTGGTTTGAGCCGAAATTGAGGGACGGCCTCTTCGTGCACGAGATTTAATTGGCAAAATAAAATACAAAGGGAAAAAATGCGCATTGATAGCAAAGGTCTGATTTATCTGGAAGACGTGCCAGTGGAGACGATAGCCCGCGAATACGGCACGCCTACATACGTTTACGAGGAGAACCGCATTAGGGCGAACTTCCGCCGCGCGTTGTCTGCGTTCAGGAAATACTATCCTGATTTTCGTTTCTTCTACGCCATAAAGGCGAACAACAACCTGGCGGTGGCGAATATCCTGCGCCAGGAAGGGGCTGGCATAGACGCGGCCTCCATCAATGAGATTCTGCTGGCCAAGAAATTGGGATTGGGCGGCGATGACGTGATGTTCTCGGGCAACTTCCTCTCAGACGACGATATCAAGCAGGGGCTTGAATCTGGCGTCATCTTCAATTTGGATGACATTTCAATCCTGCCCCGCGTGCTCAAGTACGGCAAGCCGAAATTCCTGTCTTTCCGCCTGAATCCAGGCTATGGCCAGTGCGAGGTGGGGGACTTTGTCTGCAACGGCGGCCCCAATGCGAAATTCGGCGTGCATCCAGACCAGATCATGGACGCGTACCGCCTGGCAAAGGAGGCGGGCATCACACGCTTCGGCGCGCACATGATGCCAGGTTCATGCATACGCGACCCAGAATACTTCCGCTTCATCACAGGATTGCTGATGGACAACATCGGCAAGGTGGGACGCGAACTTGGCATCAACTTCGAGTTCATCGACCTGGGCGGCGGCCTGGGCATCCCATACAAGCATGAGGACAAGGTACTGGACATTGACGAGGCGGCCAGGCAGGTGTCGGACATCTTTACCAGGAAGATTGCCGAATACGGTCTCAATTCACCGCGCCTCATGATGGAGCCAGCCCGCTATTTCGTGGGTGACGCTGGCTATATTGTGGGCACTGTCCACTCCATCAAGAACAGCTACAGCAAGATCATCGGGACGGATGTCAGCATGAACACGCTGGCGCGCCCCGCCATGTACGGCGCATACCACCACATCTATGTCAATGGCAGAGAGAATGAGGAACGCGCGGCAGTGGGGCTTTGCGGGCAGGTCTGCGAGAACACGGACTTCTGGGTGCGCGAGCGCATGCTGCCCAAGGACATCAGCCTGGGCGACCTGATCGTGGTGGAGAGCGCTGGCGCATACGGCTATGCCATGAGCTACCAGTACAACGGCAGGCT
>JAFYGL010000461.1 GCA_017543165.1 Victivallales bacterium
CAGTCCACAGTCCACAGTCCACTCAGAAATCTGCGGCTCGCTTCAGGCCAGCGGCGTACTCTGCTTCCAGCACGTCGCACATCTTCCGCCAGGAGAACAGCTCCTTTACCAGCGCCTGCCCTGCCCTGCCCATCTGGCGGCGCAGTTCTGGCTGTGACAGCAGTGCTATGATTTTATCAGACACGTCGGCAGCGTCCTCTGCCTTGGCGATGAAGCCAGTTTCGCCGTCATGCAGCACCTCGGGCGTACCGTCAAGCGCGTATGCCACCACGGGCACGGATGAGGCCAGCGCCTGTACAACCGTGCGCGGCAGGCCCTCCCGCAACGAGAGGTGCACCAGCACATCCATCAAGGGCGTGTATCGGCAAACCTCTTCTGGTGAAACAAGGCCCGTGAATACGAAGTTGCCAGAAATGCCAAGGTGCCTGGCCTCGTCCTCCAGGCTTTGCCTGAGGATGCCGTCGCCAATGACAAGAAAGCGCACATCGGGAAATGCGGCTATGACTTTTGGTGCGGCTTTCATCAAGGTATCATGCCCCTTTAATGGAAAGAGCCGCGCGATTTTGCCCACCACGGGCGCATTTTCGGGTATTCCAAGACTGGCGCGAAGTTCGGAATCTGGTTTTGCGTTCACAAAGGCGTCGATGTCCATTCCGCTGTAAACCACCATGTACTTTTCACGCGGGGCCACTCCTGCCTCCACGCATTGTTCAATCATGGACTGCGCCACGGCGAATATCTTGTGGCAGCGCCTTGCAGCGAAGCGCTCGGCAATAATGTATGCCTTGTTGACCAAGGCATTCTGGTATTTGTGGAAGGCCTGGCCATGTACCGTATGCACCACAAAGGGCACCTTCTCCTTCCAGGCGGCCGCCCTGCCCAGTATGCCAGCCTTGGAGGCGTGGGTATGCACTACATCATAATGCCCTTCCCTGAAAATGCGCCTCAGTTCGCAGTATGCCTTCCAGTCCTTCAGCGGATTTATGCTGCGGATCAGGCTGGGCACCTCGATCACTTTCAGCCCCTTGGGGCAGAAGCGCTTCAGAAGTTCGCCCTCGGGGCCTGGCGAGGGACCTGTAACCAATGTCACGTCATGCCCCTTCTCCAAATGGCCCTGGCAGGTGAACAGGGTGTTCTCCTGCGCACCACCGACAATCATCCTAGTAATTATATGGCAAATTTTCATTAGTTTTTTTGTGAGTGGGCGCCGAGGCGGCGCCCACGTAAACAACGGCGCCCACTCAGGTTGCCTTGGCGAAAACACGCATATAGAATTATTGTATGCTCTAGGCGCGTTGTTGTTGGCGGGGAATTTAGTGCTGCCATTGGCATTTTCAAACACTTTGGTTTGAATATGGTTTCGCGCATTGTATATTATGCCCAAATTTTGTTTTGTGTAGAAAGTAATTTTCAGGAGAGTAATAATGATTATTGCATTGAAGGTGTTACTGTACATCGTGTCCATTACAAGCAGCATTCTGCTTATTGGCATAATAATGATTCAGCAGAACAAGTCTGGCGGCGGTCTTGGCGCGGTCAGCGGCGGCGTGACAGAGCAGATGTTCGGCACTTCCGCAGGCAATATTCTCACCAAGACAACCACCTGGCTGGCAGTGATTTTCCTGATTTCCACGCTTCTTCTGGGCACTGTAATCGGGCGTCTTGAGAAGATGAACACTTCTGTTGCAGAGACACTGGTGGAAGAACAGGGCACCACAGTGGCGCCCGCCACAACCGAAACCAAGACGGAACCTGCCGCCGCCGAAACCAAGACGGAAGCAGCCGCGCCTGCCGCTCCTGCCGCAACTGAAAAGAAAGAGGCACCTGCCGCACCAGCAGGCAAATAGGGATAAAGCTTTAAGACAAAGGCAACCTCCTAAAAAAAGGTTGCCTTTTTTTCTGTCAGCAAACAATGAGCAAAAAAGAGCAAGAGACCATAGTCTATGTCCAGAGCCTGGGTTGCGCCAAAAACCTGGTGGACACGGAGGTAATGTGCGG
>JAFYGL010000462.1 GCA_017543165.1 Victivallales bacterium
GCCAAAGCCTGGCTTTCTGGCAGTTCGCCAACATTCATAAGAGGAACCAATATGCGCTGGAACCAGCACGTGATGCCTGGCTTCTTCGATGTGATGCCAAATGATGGAATGACGCTTTGCGCCTGTGAAAAATGCCAGGCATTCCGAAAGGCAGGAGGCAAATACAACCAGCTTGTGTGGAAATACACCTGCGAGTGGGCGGAACGCCTCAAGAAGGAAGGAGTTCCAGGATACCTTTGCCAGATGAGTTATGGAAACCACGAAATTCCTGCTGGAATGAAGGTGCCCGACAACGTGCTGGTGATGACGGCATTGCTAGGCCCCTGGTACTATGCGCCAGGAAACGCGTTGCCTGAAGAAAAGGCACGTGTACGGAGTATGGCGGAATGCGCCAATGGCAAAGTCTGGTACTGGTGCTATACGCTGAAGCGCACATCGAGGATGATTGAAGGAGTGTCCCATTCCACGCCGCGCATGCTGGGCAGGCTTTACAAGGAGCTGGCGCCATTTACTTATGGGATTTTCCTGGAAAACGAAACTGACGAATATATGTTCATGTTTCTCCACAACTATCTGACTGCGGAGATGTTCTGGGATTTGTCGCTGGACCCTGACAAGCTGCTGGACCACGCATACGAAAAGATGTTTGGCAAGGAATCGGCTCCGTTTATGGACAAATTCTTCAGGTTGCAGGAGGAAATCTGGGCCGAGAAGATTCTCAACAACCGCAGAATGGGACCGCTCGGCCCTGAATTTGACGTGGCTGGCGCAAACAAGCTATGGCATGAAATTTATTCTGAAAAGTGCATTGTAGAGCTGGACGGGCTGCTGAATCAGGCAATGGCAAAGGCTGGAGGCCACAGGGAAAATCTCGCCAGAATCCAGTATATGAGGCGCTGTTTCCTTGACACGCTCAAATCCGCCAGGCAAAAGTTCCTGGATGAGCAGCAGTCCGTGGCGGACTTCAATATCTCCATTCCAAAGCTTGAGACGCCAGTGGTGCTTGACGGCAGCCTGAAAGACAAGGCATGGTCAAATGCAACGGAAATATGGCTCAAGGCACTGAAAAAAGATGCGATTGAAGTGCGCACAAGAGTATGCCTTCTGCAAGACAGCGACCATCTTTACATGGCAGTGGAGGCGGAGGAGCCTGAAATGAACGCAGTCCGCAGGTATTTCACCGAGGATGGCGCATCGCAGATATGGTCTGATGAAGTGCTTGAGCTCTTCTTTGCCGCACCTGACAGGAAGAGCTACAGGCAGCTCATAATCAACACGCTTGGCAAGAAGACTGGCTTCGAGGCTGTTCTCAATGGCGGAAGTTCAAGGATTATGGGGACATATAAGTCCAAGGCCGAGGCAGTTGAGGGAAAGAACGAGCAGGGCTGGATTCTGGAAATCAAAATCCCCTGGAGTGAATTGCCCTGTGGCGAAGATGGTTCCATCATAGCCAATGTGGCAAGAAGCCGCCTGCACAAGCCCAACAATCCAGCCGTGACCCTCTATACATGGAGTCCATACATAAAATCGTATTCAGACACGTTGGGATATGGCCGCTGGCTCCGAGGCAAGGCCGATACAAGGAACCTGCTTGGTCAGCATGGCAATTTCCAGGCGGAGCAAAAAGGGCGTTGGTTCGGCCTTTGGGGGACGAATGACAAATCGGCAAAGTCAGGCAACATTGCCCTTGACGACCGCATATTCCTGTTTGGCGGGCGCAGCCTGCGCATAAAGTGCAATGGGGCGAACAGTTCTGAATCAGTCACCATACGGCCTCCCCTCAAGCCCGCCACGCGCTACCGCATCAGCTGGTGGATACGCACTGAAGGCATGGGAAAAGGCGGCACGAAAGGCAGCGCCTTCCCCCAAATCTACAATGGCAGAAAAAACATTGGTATTCCAGGAAAGGCTGTCTCGACAGATATGCCATGGACGCGCTTCACTGGCGAATTCGAGACTGCGCCAGCTGAACCAGGCAAAACGCCTCTGATGTACATAAGCCTCTACAACTACAAGAGCTCTGGCACTGCCTGGTTCGACGGAGTTGAACTTTTTGAATTGGGCCCTGTTGCAAAATAGCAAAAAGAGGTAATTTAAAAAACGCCTCTTATGTGAATTGCATATTGGAAACCTCAACAACTCAGAAAAGGAGAAACAATGGGCGCAAGAATATATCTGGACGGCAAATGGCATGAAATACCGCGGCAAGGCGGCATCATCTGCGGCACAGGCCTGGAGGCAAAATGGCTTGATGACAGGGATGGGGAGTTTTCGCTGCGCAAGCTCGTGCTTGTTAACAAGGGCGAGAAGCCTGCAAGGCTAGGGGCCTGCCATCTGTTTGAGGAGGCTGGCCTGCCTGATTTTTCATCTGAGGACAGGGTATATCTGGATTCTGGAGGAGGCTGGCCCAGCGGCTGCATAAAGGTCAAAGACTGCATAAGGTCAAAGAGTTATGAGGCTGAATACTGGAAACAGATATTCCTGCCTGAAGAGGACATTCAATGGGCCAGGGAGACGATGGGCGTTGAAAATCTGGCGCTGGGAGTTCCTGGCGCGAACTACTCCTTTGGCGGGATGGCGGCGGTCCAGCACCGCGAATATGGCATGGTCTATGCTTTCACCGCGCCGATGAAGCGCTGCAACTGCAGCATATTCGTGCTTTGCAATCCAGAGACGGGCGAGCTCAAGGGTCTGGCGCTTTCCTGCAATTTCGCTGGATACGAACTTAAGCCAGGAGAACACATCGAATCCGAGGAGACGGCAATCGCTCGCTTTGCTTCTGCGCAGCGCGGCCTGGAGGAATGGGCCGACATGTCAGCCAGGCGCAGCAACATACAGCTCAGGCACCGCACACCCCCCGTTGGATGGTTGAGCTGGTACGGCTATAGGCTGACCATAGACGCAGAGGAAATCAAGCGCGTCGCGGATTTTATAAACAAAACATATTCTGGTTTTGGTTTCAAATACATGCAGATAGATTTGGGCTACAGCGACCAGAATGTGCCTGGCCGCTGGGACAGGACTAACGAGCGCTTTCCCGAAGGACTTGCAAAGTTCGCAGAGGATATGCGGGAGCGGGGCTTTGTCCCAGGCATCTGGTGCAGCATGTACGATGTGGAGGAAGGCACGGTTGAGGCTGGCGCCATGCCCGAGAAATTCAAATGGTTCTGGGAGCCACATTGCCCGATATGCCTTCTTGACCCGACGCATCCAGCCGTGAAGGAATACGTCTCAAAGAC
>JAFYGL010000463.1 GCA_017543165.1 Victivallales bacterium
CATATTCAGCACCAGCTGATTCTCAGGAAGCCATACGAAGCAGGAACGAAGATAGACGCCCTTGGATTCAATCAACGTCACATCGTCAAAGTAGGTCGCCACCTTGCGGCAACGCAAAAAGACGCCCAGCGTCTTGCAATTGTCAGGAACCGTGAAACTCCAGCGGAATTCCTCATAGACATTGCTGGCGCTGAAAATCTTATGCTGTGGCTGGACTATGTCCTTACCATTGCCGTCAAGGAAGCGGGCCGTTGCCTGGACCTGGGAGTTGTGGCTGACCTCCACATCCGCCCTGGCCCAGAACGAAAGCATGAAATTCTTGTTCTCGCCGACGCGCACATTCTGGCCAATCAGAATATTGTCCCCTCCTGAAACCCATTCGATTTTGGCGCATTTCTCTCCATTGCGCGGGCGAACCTTGTCCTCAATGAAATTGATCTTATATGGCTTGCCGCTCCACTCGAACTTTCCCCAGTTACGGAAGCCCTGCTCAAAGCCAGGATTCTTCAGCAGATTGACGCTGGCATTGCCTTCCACCGCAGCCTCCTTGACCTCCACGTCATCAAAGTGTGTCGCAATCCTCCTGCAGCGCAGGAAGAACAGCATCGACGCAGCATTCTCTGGTGCCTGTACCTCCTGCTCCCACTTCTGCCATTCCACGCCATTGTCGAACAATGCCTGAATCGGCTTTCCAATCCTCTTGCCGGCGGCATCGTAGAATTCCACCGTCAGTTGAGCACGCGCTGCCTCGGCTGCACGGCTCCAGAAGGAAATCACATACAGCCCGTCCCCCTTCACATTAAGACGCTTGGCAGGGCTTACCAGCAGATTGTCGCCTCCCTCACGCCAGCGGATGCACAGTGAACTCTTTCCTGAATGGGGATTCTCCGTGTCTGCGAAGAAATCCGTACCAGCAATTTTGCCCTTGCTCCATTCATGGCAGCCCCATCCCTGAATTCCAGATTCAAATCCAGGATTCGCAAGCGGAAGCAATTGAGCGTGAACAAGCATGCAACATACCGCAACACAAGATGCAAAAAACAGTCTTTTCATAAGAGGCTCCTACTGAAAAATATGATTTCATATCAAAAAATCGAGAATAATATATCTGATTTGATATGATAAACAATAACACCACATGAAAAAAACAAAACAGATTAATCTAGCCTATTGGCAGTTGACCACTGGAAGATTTTTACAATTGTTTACAGCGTATACGCCCTTACTTGCCAGTGAAGTTTTTTACAAGATAGTCGTTGGCTTGTTCCAAATGGTCTCGCATGGCCTTTTCCGCACCTTTCGCATCGCCAGATTCAATGCAGTCAATTAGATGAGTATGCTCCTGATAACATTTTTCAATTGAATCCAAGGAGGGAATTTCCACAAGGGAGTTTGAGAGACAAAAACTGTTAAGCAATATCATTCGCCTGCTCAATATGTCCTGCAATTGCGTTGCACCGCAGTTGTTGATGATAATGTTATGGAATTTCAGATCCAGCACATAGAGTTCCCGTATGTGCTTGCATTTGCGGTATTGTTCGCAACTTTTGCGTAATTCTGAAATGAGTTTCTGCGGTATTTTCTTCTTCCGCATAAGCCATCTCACGGCCAGTGTCTCAAGTGCAATGCGTATTGCCCAAATCTCCTGCCCTTCCTGGGGCGAAAGCATTTTCACACGAAAACCGCAGTTCAGACTCTTGGCTGCAAGACCATCACGCTCAATTCTCTGCAACGCCTCTCGCACTGGCATTGGCGAGACACCTTTCATTCTGGCTATATTCTCTATTCCCAGGCGGTCGCCAGGTTTGAAAACGCCATTTGCTATATCGGTGCAAAGAGACTTGTAAACCTCATCGCTTAGACTTGAGGCGGAATCATTTAAATTAGTGTCAGGTCGTGGCATAATTATGTCCTCATCCGTGATAAATTTGCGTAAATATAACCTGTTTTTGTTTTTCTTGTATAAAGTTATGGCAAATTTCACACTGCGTATTTCCGCACAATTATGGGCCAAGAGCAGAACTTAATGCCATACCAATTACGGCTGCACCAATCAACTCAAAGGGAAGTCCCACAATGTCAATAACCAGTGCGGGTGGAGTGAGTATGCAACTATACAAGTAAAAGAAAGGATTTTTTCTTTCGTAGCCACCTTGTCCTGAGACCTTAAAAATATCCCTGCGCCCAGTATCAGAGTAAAGATAATATCTATTACCATCTACCTTGTATGGAATCATAAGATCCTCCCGACTATATTTAGAATCATGATGAGGGGGAATATAGTAATTTTTAATGATAAAAGGTTTTGAGATGCACGATAAATCGTCCTTATGCAGCCTTAGATGAAAAACGGGATCTCGATTTATATCTACATCTTGATTGAGTTCAATATATGCCATGGGGAAATCAGTGTCAGGTCTATCAATGTACTTGGTATATTTCCATCCATCGGAAAATATTGTCTCTTCGTATGCAATGTGTTTGCAATTGAAATTCCTGAAGCTTATCCTTGAAGCATTTTCATCGACATCCGCAATCAATTGATAGCGTTTCACAAAGAAAGGAGCACTTTTCATTGGATACTTTAGTTGATATTGTTTATTAGATTCCCGAGAGGAAGGCTTGTTTACAGGATAATAAAAATGGTATATTTTCTCTTTTATATTTATAGCAAGGGTGCTCTTCTCTTCAGAAATACTTGCAGTTCTTTCTCTAACAGAATGGGCATTTCGAGCGTGCCCCGCAGCCATTAGAAGTTCTACCGTGCAACAGCCACTTCCACTGAAAAGCACTAACAACAGCACAACTAGAACAGCAATTTTCTTGAATGTAGATGTTTTCATAACATACATTCCTTGTTTCATCGTCACAAAATCGTTTCTTCCGTTTCGTAACCAAAGCCATTGTCTGACTTGCATAAAAGCTACCGCAAGTCAAACACGACAAATCCTGGCAACGAGGCCATTCGCACGGCGTCAATCTGGCGTGAAACTTCATTGTCATCCAGGCGGCATGGCGTAAGGCCGATGCCTGGCACCAGGCGTTCTCTGCCGCCAACAACATTTATCTGCCGTTGCAGCAACGCATTGTATTGCGTGCTGTTGCCTACATAGTTCATTGGACTGGCAAAAGACAGCCATTTGTTTTTGAGCCAGGGTCCCCAGTCTTGCCCCACATTTACCTTTGCAAGCCCTGGATCGGAATACACCGCCGCAGACACCAGCACCTTGCTCTTTGCCGTGCGTGCCGAATTGATCATCTCAGCAAGCAATGAATTGATGACAACCACCCTGAAGTCCTGCCACCTGCCGCGATACTCGCCGCTTCTTACATCGGCAGGCCAGTTTGAGCAATTCAATCCAGTATATTTCTCGAATGCTGCCTTGCATGTAAGACAGAAACATGCCTCGCTGCCTGGGTAGCGTATCCTGTCAAACTGCACGCCATCCACGTCATTTTTGGAAACCAGCTCGGCCACCAACCTGGACAAAAGCTGACGGTTCTCCGCATTTGCAGGGCAAAGCCACTTCAGCGACTTGCCAGAGGCATCCACCTGCAAACGCCCCGCAGCACGCCATCTTGCCACAAGTGCATCAGGTGCCTCCTCTGCGTCCAGACAATTCATCCACGCGTGTACCGCAATGCCCAGCTTATGACAGGCAGCAGTGCATTCAGGAAGACCATTGCCTGCGCTAATCGGCACAATACGGCTTTCATACGCAACGAAATGCGGTGCAGCCGCGTATGGCAGCACCAGATTGTATTTGCGAGCCACAAGCATAGAGGCCGTTGCCGTCCATCCGCGACCTGGCAGGCCATTTGGATATTTGCACCACACGCCACGCAATTCTCCACGCCGCATCTGCGTCTTGCCGCCAATATTGGCAGCTATGCTTTGCCTCGCATCGCGGCACTGCGCAATGCAATCCACATATTTGCCTGCATTGAACGCACCCTGCGCATTGTTCAGTCGCGAAGCTGACTTTGACTTCGCCTCGGCAGTCTGCATTGAATACCAGCTTCCTGCCTCCTGCAAGCAAGTATAGGCGGCGCTGCGCTGTATGTCCGGCACAAAATGGGACATGACTGCAAGCCAAAGTTGCCCGCCCTTCTCTGGCTCCTGGTTGAGGTACGTATGCGTCATCCAAAAGCCTGAATTGTTCTCTATCAGCGCGGGTTTTCCTATGAACTGCTGTGCACTGTCCGCCCAAACTGCAAGCACACGGTTGCTTGCTGGCAGTGATTCCACGGCGATAAACGAGGAGGCGGCATGCCTGCTTGCAGGCACATTCGGCAAAAACTTTCCCACTGGCACAAGCCAGCCCAGGCTCCTGCCTCCTTCAAGTTGCGTATATTTGCCAGTAGGCGTACCCATCTGCGCAGCCAAACGTGGAGATAGCGCATGGAAAAGCCCAGCCTTGCATCCGCCACGCATACAGGAAATCAGGGTATTGGTCTGCTCATTGTCCAATACATCAGGATATGGCACCAGCAGCATCCTGTAAAGGCGCAGCGTGCTGTACGCCAAATCACCTTCGTCAATTACCGCCACGCGAAGCCCCTGCCCAGCCAGCGCATCATTCAGGTTCTTGGCGGCACGCACTGCCGCCCTGCCCTGCTTCTCACTGCCAGAGGGACGCAGCAATGCCACACTCGCATTGGGCCGTATGAACTCTGCCTGCGCCAAGTTTATCCGCGATAAGCCAGCAGAGCCTTTCCACATCACCAAGCGCAGCACATTGCAATTCTGCCAACTGGCCTCGCCGCCACCCTCCTTTCTGAAGTCTGTCTTTGGGATGAATATGTCCTGCCATACGCCATTGGCGCCAACTTGATAATCGGCAGAATACCAGACATTGCCTGAACGAACGTATACCGAATACTGGCTCACATTCTCCAGATTCTGGCATCTTATACACAACTTTAGACCAGAAATCTGGGATAAATCCATGTTTATGGGAATATCCCAGGACGCGCGTTTGCAGTCAGGCGAGGCTGTGAACACGCAGGACAAATCCAGACCGCGCAGGCCATTGCCAAAGTCACGGGGCTCCTGCACATTGGCGGCGCCGCCTGGACGAGTTGTCGCCGCGGCCCTGCGCATGTCCACAGTCTGCCCAAACAAGACGCAGCAAAGCAAAGTAATTATAAAAAACAATCTCACTGAACCAATTCCTCCAGAAGGCTGGCAGTCACCTGCGCGCGCCTTTTCCAGGTCAATTGCTTGGCACGCTTGCGCCCAGCCTCCGCCAGTTCATGCCTCAAAGCAGCGCTGTCCTGCATCTTTTTCATGGCGGCGGCAAGTGCGGTGGCATTGCCAATTTCAAAGCCAAGCCCAGCGCCGCCAGCAGTTTCCGTCAAGGCAGGGGCATTGCTGTGTATCACGGGAGTTCCCGCCGCCATTGCCTCCAGCACTGGCAAACCGAAACCCTCCACAATGGAAGGCATTATCAAAGCCAGCGCATTGCGGTACAATGCTGGCAGTTGCGCATCCGCCACTCTCCCCAGCCAGATTACGCGTTCGGGAAAGCGCCTTATTATAGCAAGCAATTCGCCGCATTTCCAGCCAATCCTGCCTGCCAGCACCAGTTTTGCCCCCCAGTCTTCTTGCAGGAAGGCGGAAAGCAATGTCATCAGTCCCTTTTTCGGCTCTATGTTGCCCACGAAAAGGAAATACGGGCCAGACACTGGCGAATTTCCTTCCGATTTTGCAAACTCGTCATAGTCCACGCCAAGAGGCGCCACTTCAACTTTCACATTCGGGAAAAGCAGTTTCACCTGCGTTGCCACATAAGAAGTGGAGACTATGACCTGGGATGCGCGTCTTATGCTGGATGGCAGCAATGCACGCATTTGAAGCAAATTGCGGCGGGAGCACAAGTCTGGATGCGTCAGCGCAATCACATCATGCACATTCAGCAGATATGGTCGCCTGCACAAAAGCGGCGCCGTATAAGCCATTGCATACAACGCAGCATATTCCATGAATGGAAGCACGCACTGCTGCCACAGCACGCGGCAGGCAGGGCGGCTTTTCAGCCCGCCACCAAGGCACAATCTTGCGCTTGGCAGCAGCGACTGGAGTTCCTCCGCCTCACGGCGCACAGCGCGCTGCACACCAGATTCGGGTTGGCGCACCACAGTGGCGTCCAGCAAAATGTCAGCCCTTCGCTCCATTCAAAAAGGCATCATATTCCTCTTTTGTCATTAGGCCAGCCACAGGCACTGCATCCTTCACACGGCAAATCCAGCCAGCGCCTTCTGGCTGCTCATTCAACAGAGAAGGCTTCTCTGACAGGGCGGCATTCCCCTCCTGCACAAGGCCGTTCAATGGCGAAATCAACTCAGTGGCGGCCTTCTCTGATTCCAACACGCACAGCAAGCCGTCAATCTCCAGATGGCTGTCCTTTTCAGGAAGTTCCACAAAGTTGATTTCTCCAAGTTCATCTACCGCAAATTTGGATATGCCCACTGTGGCAATGCCCTGCTTGTCAATTTCCACCCACAGGTGCTCCTTGCTGTAAAGTTTCATTTTCACTCCTTTTACATTCATTTATAATAACTATAATTGCAATTCCAATCCAAATCCAGCGTTTGCTCAGGACATCGTCCCACAGCATGCTCCCCATGATGCCGCCTATCCATAGCATACCAAGAAGATTGCGTCTTGGGACATAAACCAGGTAAAATAGGACAAGCAGCATTGCAGGGACACCGAACAGTGTAGCCAGGTTAAGGTATTCGCAATGGGGATCCATATAGGTGCAGAAGCCTCCCAAATCCTTTTCCGAATTGTAGTATTTAAGCGTTTCGGCTGCGCTCTGCACGTTGACATATTGTGGATAGAGTTCATGCAACATCTCCACACTGCGGCCCAATGGCCTAATTGTATTATGATGCCATCCTTTAAATATTCCCTCCGTTATTTCCCAATCATCGCCATTCAGCATCCTGAAATATGCGCTCTGGTGAATGTTGTACATTCCTGGCTGGGTATTGATGAAGGGGTATTCGCCTTTCAGCGGGAAAGTCACAAACAGCACCGTTGTTTCAAAGACGCAGATTACCAGCGCCAATGCGGCCAAAGCCAGACATTTTGCCCATTTTTCACCAATTGCCTTGCCTGCCAGCCTGGCGAACAGAAACAGCAACACACCAAGATAAAGTATGCCATGCTTGCTCATGGTGCAGGCAATTGGAAGCAGATTGGCCACCAGCAGCAGATAATACGGCAGTTTCTTGCTGGCACTATCAATGCTTGCAGCCACTAGCAATGCACCCAAGGCGCAGTATGGCGCAGCCAGATTCGGGTTGCCAAAAGTGAAAGTGTAGCGCCTGGCAAGGAAAGGCATGCTGCTTTCCTCCATCTTGCCATACACTTCCCAGAAAAGCGGGCTGGCCTCCTTGTTGAACACAGACACAACGATATCGAATAGCCAGCACAGCAGAAAGGCCGACAGAATCACTGTGCCCAGACGCAGCATCTGTGCCTTCGACAAGGGAAACGCCCTGTAGAAAAACAGCAGCAAGGCGCAGTAAAGGAACACGCACCATTCGTACATGTTCGCAAAGAAGGCACCGCCAGACACTATGTGCAAAACCGTGCTAAACAGCCCCCAGCCTAGAAAAATCAGTAGAAAACGGTCTTCAAAACGCCACTTCCATTTGCCTTCATTGCGATTGAGATACACCTTGAGACATGCAAGGCACATCATTAGTGGGAAGAGCAAATCACAGGCGGTAAGACGAAGCGGCAAAGCAATGCCAATGCCAAGCAGCAAGACATAAATGCAGCCCAGCACCTGCCCCCAAAGCAAAAGCCTGTCATTCGTCACACAAGTCATATTTCCATAGTTTTTATGCAATCGCTTTGTTCACAGTGGGGTAGTTTTCAGGAACGAGTTATTCGCCAGTTGTGCGCCTTGCGATAGTCCGTAGTAGCGACGGCCTTAGCGTAGCGTTTACCCGCCGTCGCACCAAAAGGCGTGCCTCTCGCCGCCCAAAGCACACATCTGGCATGGGACAGTAGTAGTGTCAACGTGCCATTGGTGCGACGGCGGGACGCCGTCGCTACTACGGACTATCGCAAG
>JAFYGL010000464.1 GCA_017543165.1 Victivallales bacterium
GCTGACAGGATTGCAGGCCAGACAAGCGAGGGTGGCTGTATGTATTCTTCAAGAAACATGCCTTTCCCTAGTTGTTCGGCAAGTGTATTGAAAAGCGCCTCGGTCTGTATCCCGAATGTGCAATTTCTGTCGATAAATGACAATTCATAAAAAACAAAGCCAGCAAAGACATGAATCCCGCTGAGCAATATGAAAACCATGCTCCTCCAAATACGCGATATATAATACATTCCCCATAGTGCGCCGCACAAAATCACCAGGTATAGGCCAAATATGGATATTATAAATTGACCTTGCTCCATGAGTTCTTCCCTTTATACATTGTTCATTCCAGAGAGATTGCTATGCTGCACGAGTGGGGCTTTCGCTCGTTTGGAAGTTGGTAGGACAGCGTAAAGCCATGCAGCGGAATGGTATTGCCTTTTGAATCAATGGGTATTTGAATGTCACCGTGCTCATATGCGAAGGGCTGCTTGTTCCATGCATCCAAGGGCATCTCGCCCAGTTCTTCCAGTGAATCTGGCAGTTTGCCGTTGTACGACCGTGCGTATTCCATTATGTACCAGGACAGCATCGCTATCTTGCGTACGTTCTCTGTGACGATTTTTCTTCTGTAGAAGTATCCTTCATTGCCCCTGATAAACAGATGCAACCCTGTTTTCCTTGAGCGTTCCTCCTCTTCTTCTATCTTGGTTATGTCTTCAAGACTTGAGTTTTTGTCCAGTGTCGCCTTGATAATCTTTTCACACGTTTCCGCCCTGTGTGCCGCCGAATCGGCAAGCAAGCCAAGGCCAGGTGAGAAATGTAGTATGTCCAAGAAGAAAACTCCTGAATCGAAAACTATGCTCACCCATCTCCAATATTTTCTTTCCAGAAGTCTTTCATCAAAGGAGAATTCCTGGCAGTCCGCCGCGTATGCGCAGGCGAACACATATTTCCAGTCAAGTTCATCTCCAAGCAGTTCCTGCCACTTTTCCTGGGAAAACTGGTTTTTAGGCAAGGTGTTTGCCAAAGCACACAGGCGCAATATCTCCACTGTGGAGGCAGTGTGTTTATGGTCTGAGGTGCTCCCTTGCACAATCCAGTCCCGCAGTTTCTTCATTGTGTCGTTGTCTTGCTCGACTAGGTGCTTGTCTTGCGCCCGTGCCCTCATTTCCAGTGCAAGGTATCTTGCCATATAGCGTATGGCATCGATTTCATGCGGTGTGGCTTTATCCTCAAGGTCGAGGCCACAGGATGTGCTTATCTCCTTTGTCTCAGGCATGGGAAGTTGGTTGGCAATGGCCAGAATTTGTGCTCTGACGTCTGGCATTTCCTCTACGAGTTCCTTGTAGAGCGCCTGTGCCTCTGTACGGCTGTATCCATAAAAGCGATATTTTTCCCAGGCAGGATGCTGGCTGCATTTTTGCGAAAGTAAAATAAGGTTTTTCAAGTGGGCGTTTTCTGCATTGAAATACTTTTCCTGAATAGCGTCAGATTGCCCACTATATTCGCAAAGCATTTTTCGCGTCTGCTTTCCAGCCTGAATATACCTTTGCCTGAATGTATTTCCCAATGAGAGAAAGATACAGCTTAGGCAGAGGGCAACAATAAGCAGTGCCAATGCAATTTTCCTGTGGTTGTGGTCTGTATCCAGATGGCAGAAGCCAATTGCCAGCAATGGCAGTTGAAGTGCCAGGGCAATATTTCTGGCAAGAGGGCTTAAGTCTATGATTTCAGCATTGCCTGCCAGCGCGAACAGGAATAGGATGAAGGCCATGCCAAATAAGTTGAGGCTCAGCATGGCCTCTCTTTTCCAGGCAATGTAGCCTAGCAAGCAAATGCCGACGGGAAACAGCAGAAGCGTCGATATGCACGCCAGAAATGTGCCTAGAAATCTGCTTTTGAAGAAGCACTTGGAGTATGTGCGCATTGCAGTGCCAGCCGTCTGCGTTGTCCACCAGCAGACAATTGCCGTCACTATCAGCAAAGACAAGATATTCCATTTGCCCGATTCGAATGGCCAGCCTGAAAACACCAGTTGCGGCAATATCTTGAACAACGCCATGTCCAGCAGAATTGCCAGCGACAGTCCCAACCACGGCATCGTTTTCAAGCCAATGCGGTTGTAGAAGCGCATGCTTTGGGCTCTCTTTCGCAGTTCGGCTATGGTTTTCTTCTTTCCCATGGCGGAGGTGGACTACTCCAGCGCCACCGTGTACTTTATTGTGAGTTTGTCGCCTTTTTTCCAGGTGCGCGGAAGTTCCAGATTGAAGCCGCTCA
>JAFYGL010000041.1 GCA_017543165.1 Victivallales bacterium
CTCATCAGTTCATCTATCGTCGGGGCGGATTTAAGAAGATTGCTGCATGAGCGTGGCGTTATTCCTGCCTCGACGGAGGCGTTTATGAATTCCAGCAGTTTGTCATAGAAGCCATTTACGTTTATCAGGCCGATTGGGATTGGACCATCGTGGAACAATCTGTTCATCTTGGAGATAGCCAGCGCGTCGAAAAGTTCGTCCCATGTGCCGAAACTGCCAGGCAGCGCGACCACCACATCAGCCAGTTCCAGCATCTTTGCCTTGCGTTCTGCCAGATTCTCCGTTTCATAGCATTCTGTCAGGTCAGTGCGCCTCATGTGTGCGGGAAGCCCGCTGGTGAACACGCCGATTGCCCTGCCTCCATTGGCCAGTACGGTGTCGGCAAGTGTCTTCATGGTGCCTTCATTGGAGCCGCCATACACCAGAGTCAAGCCATTTCTGGCAAGATATTCACCTGTAGAAACAACAGCCTCTTCATAAACTTTGTCTTTGGGAAAACTTGAGGCTAGATATACTACCACATTTTGTATTTTCATAGAGAATTACCTTCAATAAATCAATGCAAAGGCGCAGAAATGCAGTCTTTAACCCTGCTTCTCTGCGCCTTTGCGTCTCTGCGTTAAAAAAACTCCGCGCCTCTGCGTTGTATTATTGGCGCAGGTCGATAACGCGTTTTGCCTTGCCTGCGGTGCGTTCGATCTTGCCTGGCTCCACCAGGGTGATCTTGGCGTTGATGCCGATGATCTGCTTGATCTTGCCGCCGATGACCGCCCGCATCTTCTCCAACTTGCTGACCTCGTCGGATATCATTTCAGGCGTGACCTCCACCTTGACCTCCAGTTCGTCCATGGCCTTGGTGCGGGATACCACCAGCTGGTAGTAGGGCTGAACGCCTTCAATGCCCAGCAGAACGCTCTCCACCTGTGTCGGGAACACGTTGACACCGCGGATGATGAGCATGTCGTCCGACCTGCGGCGCACTTTCTCCATGCGCACCAGCGTACGCCCGCATTCGCATGTTTCGTAGTGCAGGCATGAAATGTCCCTGGTGCGGTATCTGATGAGGGGCATGCCTTCCTTGGTGAGGTTGGTGAACACCAGTTCTCCTTCCTCGCCTGGACCCTTGACCTCGCCCGTGTCGGGATCGATGATTTCAGGATAGTAGTGGTCCTCGAATACATGCAGTCCATTGTGGCATTCGCAGTCGCAGGAGACGCCTGGCCCCATGATTTCAGAGAGGCCGAATATGTCATGGGCATGTATCCCAGATTTCTTCTCGATCATATTCCGCATTTCCTCAGTCCATGGTTCCGCGCCGAATATGCCCACTCTCAGTTTGGTCTGCTTTAAATCCACACCCAGTTTCTCAGCTTCTTCCATCATGTGCACAAAGAAGGAAGGCGTGCAGCAAATGGCGTTGACGTTGAAGTCGCGTATGAGCATGATTTGCTTTTCCGTTGCGCCGCCGCTTGCTGGAATCACGGAGCATCCCAGCCGTTCCGCGCCATAGTGCAGGCCCAGACCGCCAGTGAACAGGCCGTAGCCATAGCCCACCTGTATCAGGTCATTGTCCGTCAATCCGCACATTTGCAGTGCGCGTGCGACAGTTTCCGCCCATGAGTTGATGTCGTTCCTGGTGTAGCACACCACGGTTGGCTTGCCTGTGGTTCCGCTGGAGGCGTGTATCCTCACAATGTCCTTCTGGTCCACAGCAAGAAGGCCGAAGGGATAATGCTCCCTCAGATCCTTCTTCATTGTAAAGGGGAATTTCGACAAATCCTTCAAGGCATGCAGGTCAGAGGGCTTGACGCCCTTTTCATCGAAGGCTTGCTTGTAGAAGGGCACATTGGCGTAAACCCTTTCCAATGTGGCGCGCATACGTTCCAGCTGTATGCGTTCCAAAGCACGCCTGTCAACATAGTCTTTCAGTAATAAGTCTTCCATTTTCGCTCCAATTGGTGCTTGCATTTTGGGACTGTCGAATAAAAAAACGGCGTAATTTATCACAGTTCCAATGGATTAAAAGTCAATGCGCTGTATATTTTGCACCAATTATGGAGAGTATATTCTAATCATGGCAAATAAGAAGAAACAGACTGAGGAGCGCAAGTTAATAGCCCAGAACCGAAAGGCCAGGCACGATTATGAAGTGCTGGAGACTTTTGAGGCGGGCATTGCGCTGGAGGGCACGGAGGTGAAGACCTGCCGCGCAAATGGCGTCAGCCTGGTGGATGCGTATGCTGTGGTGCGCTTGGGTGAACTTATCATGGTGGGCTCGCATTTTGCGCCATACGAATTCGGCAACCGCTTCAACCACCAGCCAAGACGGGACCGCAAACTGCTTATGCACAAGCGTGAAATCATCCGCCTCAAGAAAAGCATCGAGGCCAAGGGCCTTACCTTGATTCCGTTGTCGCTTTATTTCAAGCGGGGGCGCGTCAAAGTGGAATTGGCTTTGTGCAGAGGCAAAAATGTGCATGACAAGCGGGACGCGCTGAAGAAGAAGTCCGACGAAATGGAAATGAAACGAGCGCTCTCCCGTTGAAAATATTGATATTGACTTATGAAAGTTAGTGATTTTGACTTTGATTTGCCCGAGGAACTTATTGCGCAGTTCCCCTCCCAGCGCAGGGAGGAATGTCGCATGCTGGTGCTGGACAGGAAGGAGGGCGAGGCGGAAATACACCCCTTCACCGACTTTGGCAACTATATGCAGCCTGGCGATTGCCTGGTGATAAATGACACACGCGTACTCAGAGCAAGGCTCTGGGGGCACAGGCCTGGCAGCGGCGGGCGCGTACAGGCTTTTGTGCTTAAACAACTGGACAAGGCAAGCTGGCAGTGCCTCCTCAAGCCTGGCAGGCGAATGCAGCCAGGCACGCAGGTGATGATTGACGGTGCGGAGGCTTCATTCACGGTCCTGTCCCATAACGAGGACGGCACTTTCAATGTGATGTTCGACACTGATGATGTGCTGGATCTGCTGGAGAGGGCAGGGCAGGTGCCTCTGCCGCCATACATAACCAGGCAGCCGACAAAAGAGGATGCGGAACGCTACCAGACCGTTTACGCCAGGGAGCCAGGCGCAGTCGCCGCCCCCACCGCTGGCCTGCATTTCTCAAAGGAGATGCTGGAGGCCCTGAAGGCGCGCGGCATTCGCATTGCGTCCCTTACTTTGCATGTCGGCGCTGGCACGTTCAAGCCAGTCAGCGTGGACAATGTGGAGGAGCACATCATGCACGAGGAACGCTTCTTCCTGACCGAGGAGGCCGCCTCCATGATAAACACTGCCCATGACGAGGGGCACCGCGTGGTATGCGTGGGGACCACCACGGTCCGTGTGCTGGAGAGTTGTGTCATTCCAGGCACCCGCAAGGTGGCGCCCCGCAGCGGCAGCACCTCAATCTTCCTGTATCCGCCATACAAGGCAATTGTGCCTGACGCGCTGCTCACCAACTTCCATCTTCCTCAATCCACCCTGATAATGCTGGTATGCACTTTTGCGGACAGGGACAGGGTCTTCGCCGCCTACAAAAAGGCCATAGACAACAAGATGCACTTCTACAGCTACGGCGATTGCATGCTGCTTAAATGACGCCAATGGACAATGCGGAACTCATAAGGCGTGTGGAGGAAGAGGCGGCGAAACGGCTTCTTTCCAGTCCCGCCTGCCACGATTGGGAGCATACATGCCGCGTTCGGGGCAATGCAATGTGCATTGCCCGCGAGGAAGGCGCGGATTTGCTGGTGGTGGAACTGGCGGCCCTATTGCATGACATTGGGCGACCAGCCGAACTGGCGGACCATGGCAAGACCGACCATGCCGTGCTGGGCGCCGTCATGGCCGCTGATGTGCTAAAGGACTTTGGCTGCGACGAAACTCTGGTCGCAAAGGTCGCTTCTTGCGTGCGTACCCACAGGTTCCGCAAGCGCAGTCCAGAAGGCGTCCCTGCCAGTCTTGAGGCGCAATGCGTCTATGATGCGGACAAGCTGGATTCCATCGGCGCCATCGGCATAGGCAGGTCGTTCCATTTTGCTGGCAGGACTGGCGCCAAGGTGCACAACACGGAACAGCAGGCGCTCGCCTCGGAAAGCTACAGCCGCGAGGACACCGCCTATCGTGAATACCTGGTGAAACTACGCTATGTCAAGGACAATATGCTCACCAGCACAGGGCGCCGCCTGGCACGGCAGCGCCATGACTTCATGTGCAGTTTCTTCGATGAACTTAATTCCGAAACCTCGTCCATTTAAGCCTCTGCATATTCGCGAAATGCTTTAAACATTGAGGCATGGTCATGCGCTGGAGGCGTTGTTGTTGTGGGGTGGATTGGGAACATAGCCTTAAGACAAGATTAAGACAAGAGGAGCCAAGGGGATGTGTCCCCTTGGCTCCTCTTGTTCTTGTTCAAAGCCTGCCTTCTTGTTAGCAGAGCTTATCTATTGGTGCTTTGCAAAATACCGATGATACAACACTGGCAGAAGTCTTTCAAAAATGCCAATTATTATATTCGGGCAAATTGCGCATCCAATGAATTAGAACCATGGCTTCTTGTTGTCAACGTAGGTGGCCTTGAAATCCGCGTCAGATTTCGTGAGATAAAGGATGCCTTCGATGATGCCAATGATTGATACGACTGAGGTGGGGATGCCGCAGATAATGAAACCCAAAACGCCGCAGCACAGCATGATAATGGCTTCCTTCTGGTAGCCAAGATAGAATTTGTGGATGCCAAGCCAACCTAAAAAGATGGCCAGAAGACCTGCCACGAGTTTTTGCTTCTCGTCTGAAGCTGGAGTTGGATTGAGATTTTCGTTGTTGTCCATGAATAGACCTCCAATTGTTAAAAGGCTAAAACAAACTTACTTGAAAAAAACGTCAATAGAATAACCCCATATAGGCTAAATACAAATTGAAAAATAGTAGAAAAACTATTTTGATTTTCAAATGGCGATTGTTTGCGTCTATGGGCTGGCAACTTGCGAATTAAGGCATTTGAATTATATTTTGCCTCGTTTTGCTCAGGTTCTCGTCTGTGTAGGCGGGGCCTTGTAATTCAGGTACGGGGGCGGCGTGCAAACGTCCCTTAAATTCAGGACACTAAAAATGGAAGAAGTGTACAATTTCAACGCAGGACCTGCGGTACTGCCAAAGGCAGTCATGCTAAAGGCGCAGGAAGAGTTCGTGAACTATCACGGCATTGGCTATGGCATCATCGAAGAAAGCCACAGAAATGCCAACTTTGAGGAGGTCATCACCTCTTGTGAGGCTAACATCCGCAAATTGATGGGCATAAGTGATGACTATGAAGTGCTGTTCCTGCAGGGGGGCGGAAGTACGCAGTTCGCCATGGTGCCGATGAACCTGATGATACCTGGCAAGAAAGTCGGCTATTGCGATACAGGCGAGTGGGCCCACAAGGCAATGAAGGAAGCCAAGATACTTGGCGGCGACGTGGATTTGGTTTATGACGGTTCGGCCTGCAAGTACACTACCATCGGCGATGCCTCCGCATGGAAGGTCAATCCAGACTATGCATACGTATATATGTGCTGCAACAACACCATCTACGGCACGGAATACCAGAGCTATCCGCAGACGGGCGACGTTCCCCTGGTGGCTGACATGTCCAGCGACATGATGTCCCGTCCAGTTGATGTGAGCAAGTTCGGCATTATTTTCGCAGGCGCGCAGAAGAACATCGGCCCGGCTGGCGTCACGCTGGTCATCATCCGCAAGGACCTGGCATCACGCTGCCCCGCCAACATCCCGACCATGTTCCGCTACAGCACGCACATTGACAAGAAGTCCCTCTTCAATACACCGCCCACATTCTGCATCTACATGATGCGCCTGGTGACGGATTGGCTGATTGGCCTGGGCGGCATCCCCGCAATCCAGAAGATGAACGCGGAAAAGGCTGCGAAACTGTATGCGGCTATTGACGGCTCCAACGGCTTCTTCCGCGGCACCGCAGCCGTGGCGGACCGTTCCAAGATGAACGTCTGCTTCCGCATTGGCGAAGGTGACGACGTCCTTGAAAAGAAGTTCGTTGCAGAAGCCAAGGCCGCTGGCCTGGTCGGCGTAAAGGGGCACCGCGCAGTTGGCGGTCTTCGCGCCAGCATCTACAACGCAATGCCACTGGCTGGCGTTGAAAAACTGATTGCATTCATGGCTGACTTCGCCAAGAACAACTAATCACAACGCAAAGGCGCCTCTGCTTCAACGCAGGGGCGCTTTTTTTTGTTTAGTGGACAGTGGAACGTCGGGTGCCCGCAGCGAAAAGCTGCGGGCGCAATCTGCACCTTCCAAATGCGGAGCTTTTCGCCCCGCGTACCCAACAGACCACAGTCCACAGTCCACTCCTTACCCCTAATTGACTAAAATAGGAAATACGCAGATGAGAGGCACTTTTGACAAAATGGAAATCATTCCCTTTGCGGACAGGTACGAGCCAGTGCAGGTTTTTGCCTATTCCAATGAACATCCACAGCAGGTGCTATATTTGAGGCGTCCCAAGGGAAAGAAGAATATCCCGCTTGTACTGTTTTTCCATGGTGGCGGGATGACGCAGGATCTGCGGGAATGCCCAGATTGCTTCTACCAAGGCGAGTATGCAGTAATCGAGGCAAGATACCGCCTTGCTGACGTGGCAAAGACACCTGCACAAGCCGAGGATGCCGCCAAGGCGATTGCATATTGCCTGACTAATGCGGAGAAGATTGGTATTGACAGGAGCAAAGTGTTCGTGGGCGGAATGTCGGCAGGCGCATACTTGGCAGCGATAACGGTGATGGCACCTCGTTTTCTGGCGCAATATGGCTTCAGCCACAATGACATTGCAGGCCTGATTTTGCTTAGCGGCCAGATGACGACACACTTCAGGTTCAAGGCCGACATGGGAGATACAAGGGGACAGTTTGCGCCTGATTACGGCGAATACGCGCCTATGGCGCATCTTTCAAAGGATTTGCCGCCCATGCTTCTTGTAACGGGCGAACCAGGACTTGATATATTGGCTCGCCCCGAGGAAAATGCCTTTGTTGCGGCGACGCTAAAGGCACTTGGCCATCCCTTCGTGCACTGCTATTCCTTGAAGGGACACACTCACGGAATGGTGCTTGACGGAGGAAACGAATTGATTTGCCAGTTTATAAAATCCGTCTTGCAAGACAAGCAATAAAATCAGTAACTCTCCTTAGTGGGCCGTGGAACGTCGGGTACCCGCGGCGAAAAGCCGCGGTGCGAACTGAGCCTTCCAAACGCGGGGGGGGCGCCCCGCGCACCCAACAGTCCACAGTCCACTGTTCACTGAACACTGTCCACAGTTATTTCACCTGGCTGTAGTCCACGGCGTCTGAACGGAATGGGTATGCGGGCAGGTTGCTGCCATTTTGCAGGTTCAGGTCCTTGTGGAAGTTGATGAAGGCATAGCGCACATATTTGGGCGCGGCAACTTTGGGTGAACTGGCGACTATGTTCTCGCCTTCGATTTTTGCATCGGCCCACACGAATTTCTTGTCTTCGCCTGCGATTGCAAAGCCTGCGGGTGCCTTGCCGTCGCTGGTCTTGAGGCCCTTGGCGTTCTTGAAGAAAATGCGCAGGGCATTGCCTTCTGGTACCGCCTTGTCAAAGACGGGGCCTTGTGAGACCACATTCATCTTGTATGCGACACGTTCGGCCTCAAGTGCCAGGCGCTTGCCCACATCCTGTTTGTTGGCGGGGTGAATGTTGGTGTTTTCTCCGATGTCGATTGTGCAGGCAAGACCCACGTTGGGCAATGTCAGCATCTGCATCTGTATGTCCCTGGTGACTGCGTATGGCTGGACTATAGTTGGATCGTACTGGTTCCAGTCCTTTGTGTATCTTGCGCCGTAGCCTGCCAATTGAGTGATGATGAAAGGCAGGTCAGGCTGCTTCCACTTGTCGCGCCAGTCCTGGATGAGCGCCTTGTGCATCGGGTAGTAGTGCATGCTGCCGTTGTTGGAGCAGCCCTGGTACCAGATGACGCCCTTGATGGGCAGTTTTGTCCATGCGTCCACCTGTCCATAGTACAGATGTGTCAGCCAGTGCGGCAGCCTGTGGGAGCATTCTGGGAAGGCTGGGAACCTGGGCAGTTTCATGTCCTTCTTCAGAACCAGGGCAGTTTCCTCCTTGATTTTCCAGGCCTTCAACTGCTGTGTCTGATTTGCCTTGTTGCGGAGGACTGTCTTCTGCAGGAGGTCGCTTTCGCAGCCCTGGAATTGCCTGTCAACATATTCCGCCCTGACCGTCAGCGTGAAGGTGCCTTCCTTGTCGGCGTCTTTTGGAATGGCGATGTACATTGGTCGCTTGAGCCACTTGCCCGTGCCTGGGCGGGACTTCGCCACGTGCTTGCCATCCAGCCACACGTCGCACCGCACGCTGGGGTTCTGGATGAATACGCAGCAACTGTTCTTCATGGCGGCGTTCAACTTGAAGGACTGGCTGTACCAGCGGACATAGAAGATGCCAGGCTTGTATGCCATTTTGTCCGCCCAGTCATCGGTCTTCATTTCCGCCACATTGAGTTTTGTCTCATCGAATGCCAGTTCGGGCTTTGCGGCGTAGAGTGCGTCATACCACTTCTTGGCGTTTGTGATGTAGCGTTCATTTTCCTCTGCATCGAATTTGTCCAGTTCCTCTTCAGTCTTGTCCAGGCGGCGCACGCTTGAGGCCTCTGGTTCCACGCCAGATTTGTAGAAGCCTTCCTTGGAAATCCACTGCTGGATGCTGGTGCCTCCCCAGGAGGAATTGATCACGCCGATTGGAATGTTCAAATCTTGGTTAAGTTGCCTGCCGAAGAAGTATGCAACCGCGCTGAACCTTGCCGCGTGTTGCGGGGATGACTTGACCCAGCCGCCAAAATCCAGCGCGGCAGGCAGGCCCTTCAGGTGGCTGCTTCTACGCTGCTGCCCGGCATAGCGCAGTTCGGGATGAGTGGCGTTCTTGACTTCCTCCTCGCAGTTCTGGGCGGTGCTGCCGCGCCTGAATGTGGCGCCGATGAGCAATGCCATGTTGGACTGCCCCGAGCAGAACCACACATCGCCCAGCAAAAGGCTCTTCAGTTCCACGGTCTTCTTGTCGTCCTTGAATGTGGCCGTGTATTCCACGTGGTCAGCCTCGGCTGCGGGGAATTCTGCCCTCCAGTTGCCCTCCGCGTCAACGCTTGCCTCCACGGTCTTGCCTTTGAATTCCGCCTTGACTTTCGTGCCAGGCGTGCCAGTCCCGAAAAAACTGACGGGAACGCCCCGCTGCAATACCATGTTGCTGCTGAACACATTGTCCAGCTTGAAGTCTGCCATCAGCATTGCGCAGCATAGCAAGACACTTGTAACGATGATTCTCTTCATTTGTGTACCTTCCTTTTGGTGTAGATTATTGGAGCAAATCATTAAAAAAACATTGCTACTGTACACATATTTTTCGTCTTTTCAAAAAAGTTGTGTATTTTTCCTGTTCTTGATGATTGCAAAATTGAAATAATGCCTTATCTTTTGGACCATTGGTAGGAAAAATATACCAATGGTATAAAAAATAGTGTTTTCAAAGGCAAAAAAACAGAGGAGATTGAGAAAGATGAGTCATCTTGCACTTTTGGGTGGTACACCTGTGATGAAGGCTGATGAGTACAAGGCGCGTATGTTCCATTGGCCAATTGTCAATGACGCAATGCGCAAGGCACAGCTGGATGTGCTGGAGGCAGGCAATATGTCTGGCACGGACATTTCCAAGCGCTTTGAGCAGGAATTCGCCAAGTGGAATGGCACAAAGTACGCCTTGACGCACAATACAGGCACCGCCTCCCTTACGGCGGCAATGTACGGCGTGGGCCTGGGCCCTGGCGACGAGCTCATCTGCACCTCGGTCACATACTGGGCAAGCTGCACTGGCGCGCTTTCACTGGGCGCAGCGGTGGTATTCTGCGACATCGACCCCGAAAATTCCCAGATGGACCCCGCCAGCTTCGAGGCGCACATCACTCCGCGCACCAAGGCGGTCATGGTTGTGCACTATGAGGCGCATCCCGCAGACATGGACGCCATCATGGCAATCGCCAAGAAGCACGGCATCAAGGTGATCGAGGACGTTTCCCATGCGCAGGGCGGCCACTACAAGGGCCGCATGCTGGGCACCTTCGGCGACGCGGCTGGCATGTCCCTGATGAGCGGCAAGTCCTTTGCCATCGGCGAAGGCGGCATGATGCTGACCAATGACCCAGAGGTCTATCGGAGGGCAATCCGCTTCGGCCACTACGACCGCATCAGCGAGGTCTATGCCAAAGAGGAATACGCCGACACCAACATCGTGCCAGTGGGCGGCGTGAAGAACCGCATGCACCAGATATCCGCCGCAATCGGTCTGGAGCAGCTGAAGAAGTACCCCGCGGAGGTCGAGGAAATCACCAAGGCCATGACCTACTTCTGGGACGGCTTGGCCGATGTCAAGGGCATTCACAAGATCTTCCCCAAATGGGAGAATTCCGACAAGGCAGGCTGGTATGCCTCCCATTTCCGCTATGATCCAGAGGCGTTCGGCGGCATCTCCAACGTGACTTTCTCCAAGGCACTGAATGCGGAGTGCGCAGGCAAGGGCTTCTATGCAGGATGCAACTTCCCGCTGCACCTCTCCAGCTTCTTCTATGATTTCGATGTCTATGGCCATGGCAGGCCCACCGCAGGCCTCAATCTGCCTCCAGGAACAGACTTGCGCAAACTGACAGGCGAACTGCCAGTCTCCGCCCACATCAACTCCCTGGTTCTGGGCGAACCTTGGTTCAAGCACTTCGAGCCAGAGTACATCGACAGGTACATCGAGGCCGTCCACAAGGTGGCTGAATACCATACCGAACTGCTGGACAGCAACGAGGTCCAGGAATTCCAGGGCGGCATGGCCCTCACCCATCGCAAGACGAAATAGTGGAC
>JAFYGL010000465.1 GCA_017543165.1 Victivallales bacterium
AGGATGAGCGGCAAGGGCGGTCGTTCCTGGCTGTATGATGTGCGGGGGGACGATTTGTCCGCCGCATTTGCCAAAGGCAGTGAGCATAGTGACAGCAATGGTCGTCCTGGAGGTGGCTTCACCGATGTGGCGGCGCTGGAGAGGATGCAGCGCATATCCCAGAGATGGAGCCTGGCTTTGAAGTTGTTCGAGGAGGGGCTTTCCTCTTCGAAATGCAGGCATGCCGAGGAGGAGCTGAACACTGCCAAGGTTGTGAACGCCTGTTTCAAGAGCGCCTGCAGCATGATACGCTTCTACATGATGAAGAAGGATGGCGGCGTTGCCGAGGGCCAGGAGTATCTGGATTTGCAGAGGCAGGAACTGGAGAATGTGCTTGCAGTGGCGAGTATAGTAAAGGCAGACAAGCGCCAGGGCTTCCACAGCGAGGCGCAGGTGTATATGTTTGATGCAAAGATGCTTGAGGATAAAATAGAAAGATTGAAAAATTTGCTGAAGGAGTGAGCGATGACAAAGAGATTGTTGTTCCTGTGTGCGCTAGGCATGTCCCTGGCCTGGCTGGGGGCGTTTGAGTACAAGAATCCCGCGTTGAATCCAGTCAAGTTCGAGAAGGCGCCGTCCCATGGCGAAATCAAATTGCTGGTGGACGGCAAGATGAACTTTGTGATTGCCAGGCCCAGGAACGATGGCGAGGACAAGGTGGGCAGGGACAGGCGCTCCGTCACTCTGGCGGAAGAGGCTCTGGTGGATGCCTTCGAGCGTATAACTGGTGAGAAGCCGAAGGTGGTGGACGCGGCATCGGAGGAGGCGGCCAAGGCGCCGTTCGTGATTTCCATCGGAAAGAACGCCATCTCCGAAAAACTGGGAATTGACTTCAATGCATTCCCGAAAGAAGGCTTCATCGTGAAGACATTTGACAAGGGCGTGGCGATTGCGGGTGATGACGGATACCTCACGCCTGGCAGATATCACAAATTTGACAGGCCCCAGTACCGTTTCAATGGCACTTTGCATGGTGCATACGATTTCATAGAGCGCGTGCTGGGCATTCGCTTCTACTATCCTGGCATCGGCGTCTATGCGCCGTCAAATGTCAAGAACATCACGCTGACGCCAGTCTGCTATGCGGATGCGCCTGTATATCATAACAGGCATCATTATGCATTCAATAAATTTTCACAAAATGGTGTGCCATGGAAGGGCGTCAAGGCGGACAAATTCTTTGACAAGGCATGGAGATTCGCGAAGACGACACGTTTCCCAGACCCGATTCACACGCCAGTGCCCCATGTCATGCTGGAGGCCCATCCTGACAAGGCGGATGTGATTTTCTACAAGGACAAGTATGGCGTGGTTCACAACGGCCCGAAAAGCGCAGTGCTGGACATCACCAACCTGGAGCTGGCGCATCTCATGGTGGAGGATGCAAAGCACTTCTACGACACGGATGGCAAGTGGACGGTGCACTGGCGCGACAAGCCAGGCTCAAGGTATTTGAGCGGGCGCACCCCCAACACTGAATACATCTGCTTTGGGCAGGCGGACCATTATCTGGGCAACATGCCTGACGCAATGGCGCCCTTCATACCGAAGGAGCGCAGGAACAGCAAGAGCGGCGCGTTGAGCGACGTGTACATGCGCTTCTATATTGCGATGGCGAAGGAGATGAAGGAGGTGCTGCCTGGCAAGAAACTGGCGACCTGCGCATACCACAACTACAAACTGCCTCCGCTGCTGGTGAAACCTGAAGAGGTTCCTGACAACATAGACATTCTTCTTTGCAGCGGCACCATTGCGCTGTCCAGATCCAAGCAGATGCAGAATACTTGGAAGGACATATATGGTGGCTGGGCGAAGTTGCTTGGGCGTCCAGTCCACGCATACACATACGGCACCAGCATAGCCTTCACAAAGGCCATCGAGGGCTATTACATGAAGGACTTCATCAAGGCCCTGGAGCCTTATCTGGCAAAGGACGGCGGCATTTTCTTTGACGCGGGCTTCAACTACCATTTCTACAGCACCTACTATCTTGTCTTTAGGAACTACTGGAATCCCGAATTCAACAACCAGGCGGCGATGGACGAGCATTGGCCGCTGCTGTACGGGCCCAAGGCTGGCGCGGCTTTGCGCAGTTTCTACGAGTTGCTGCGCGAGCGCTGGGAGAAGGGCTACATTGGCGACGGCAAGGGGGACGAACTGGTGGGCATAAGCACAGGCAGGCTTTACCAGGCATTCAATGCCAAGACGGTGGACAAGCTGGAGGCATACCTCAAGCAGGCCAGGGAGGCCACTGCGCCTGATTCAGTCGAGCGCATGAGGGTTGAGTTCTTTGCGCAGCCCTGGACCAGCGCCTTCAAGTCCGCCCGTTCCTATCATTCCATGGTGATACCGCTGCACAACGTGAGCCGTGTGGAGAAGAATGAGAAAATCGTGGTGGATGGCAAATTGGACGAGCCGATATGGAAGCGTGCCGTGGCGATGAAGATGCAGGACGCGCACGGCAGCGGCAAGGAAATCAAGTCCAATCCTGAATGCAAGATGGCGTGGGACGACAAGGGGCTCTACCTTGCGTTCACAGGGCACAGCGGCGTTGCAGCGAAGAAGGGTGACCTTTGGGTTGAGAGCGACAATGTGGAGTTCTTCCTGGCGCCTGGCGTCAACAAGGAAATCTACTATCAGATTGCGGTGTCAGCCGCCAATGACATACACCAGGCAAAGAAAGTGGAGAAGCCAGTGCCTGGCCCGAGGGATGACAATTGGCGCTGCGCAGGCCTGCAACGGGAGGTCAGCATCAATGGGGACGAATGGCATCTGGAGAT
>JAFYGL010000466.1 GCA_017543165.1 Victivallales bacterium
CGGTGAAGCGTGCCGTCACCAGATAGAAGCCTGGCTTCAATCCCGACACACGGAACACAGCCTTGCCCTTGCCGCAAGCGGCACTGTAAACCGCGCCGCTTTTCTCCTTGGTGACGATGGCAGGCACTGCACCTTCCCAGCCAGCCGCCTCCCCATTGAAAAGACCATTCACCTGCTGGTACATCTTGCCAACAGTGTTGTTTCCGAAAGCGAAGTTCCCAGTCGGCACAAGCGGGTCGCAATATGAGTATTTTGTCAATGCATGCCTTTCAAGCCAGGTCTCCTTGGTGCCACGATAGACCAATGCCTTTGCAACAAGCAAGCCACCATACACATCCCTCTTGAAGGATGCGCTGCATTTGAGAATGCCTTCCTTCATGGACAAGCCCCACACGCCGCGCACACCTGGCTTGGACGATGGCCCTGTATAGTTGGTGACGCCATCTGGATTGAAGTCAAACACGATGCTGTCCTTTCCGTCCCTGGCAGTCAACACCAGCACACGTGCATTCACCAGCAGTGGCTTGAACGTTCCGTCCTCTCCAATTACGCCATTGCTCTCAACTGGCTTCTGCGTGCGACCGCCAACAGCATAGTATGTCCCGCCCACAAAGCGCTTCACATCCACATCCACGCTGTAGCTGATCTCAACAGGCAAGGTCTCGTTATAGGAATCGGCACGCCCCATTACGCTGAACTCCAGTTCAGTGTCGCCACGATTCACCACTACCTCGCGCCTGAATGGGAAATCAGGATTCGACTTGCCAAATATGTTGCTTGCGACAATGCCGTCCTCCAATTTGCTGGTCTGCATCTCGCATTTCACCGCAGGTGTAACGCTCTCCCCAAGTATGAATGGCACATTCCCCAAACTGACCTTCAGTTCCTTCCCATCCGTAACCTCAAAGTCCAACGCGGACATAATACCTCCATTCATCAACACCGCCAAAACAACAAGCCAAATCACTTTTTTCATAGAAAATATCCTTAAAATTGTGAACTGTGGACTGTGGACTGTGGACTGTGAGGAAGTTGGGTGTCCGCAGATGATGTTGTGCCTGCCAGGCGCGGATGGCGGTCACGCGTCCTGACGCGCGGCCAATGGCCGCGCGGAACAGCGTGCCGAGCAGAAAAGTGCTGGACATTTCTGCCACACACACAACTGTCCACTGTCCACTGTCCACAAAAAAACAACCCGCCATGCCCAAAGCACAGCGGGTTGTGTCAAAGCCTCACTTCATCGTTTTATTTCTTTGCCTTAGCAGGCTTGGCGTTAAGAGTAGGCTCCTGCAATTCCTCGTCCGAGAATGTCTGGAAGAAGATATCCCGAAGCATTCCCAGCAGTGCGGAACGCGCCTCCAGATTCACCATGACCTCGTCAAATGCCTCGGCCAGGCCGCCCCAGTAATCCTGAATAGAGCCATTTTGCAATTCGCGCTCGGTGCTCTTCGCAATTGCGGTGACAAGGTCGCGCTCCGCCTTGTTCAGCCTTTCCCAGAATTCAGGCAAAGTACCCTCGATTGTCAGCGACCTGTCTGAATCGTAGTCCAGTTTCTTGATAAGGCTGTTCAAATTGCGCTTCACAGTAGGCGATGGCTTCATGGACGCCGCCACTTTCGGCCAGTCAATGCGGTCAAGCAATGCATCCACCGCGCTATGCGTGCCGCTCAGTTTTGCGGCAAATGCCTCCTTGGCCTCGTTTGCGTCACGCGCCTGGCGCAATGCATCTGCCGCCTGCTCCTGGAAGCCGCGGTTCAATGCGCATTGCTCCTCGTGGCGGCCTCTCCACAATGCGACCTCGGCATTAAGCCTCTCCACCTCGTTCTGCGCACGCTGCACGGCACGCTCCATTTCCTCGCGCAGGGTCTTTTCACGCTGCTCGCGCTCTGTATCAGCCTCGGAAACGCGCTCGTTCGCCCTCTTCATTTCGGCGACAGCCGTCTCAGCCCGCTTCTGCAGCTGCTCATTGTCGCTCTTCATCTGGCGATTGAGCCTGCGCAGCTCCTGTATCTCGTTCTGGTCCTGCTGCTGCTTGGCGCGAAGCCTCTCAGCCTCCGCTGTCAATTGCGCCACCTTGCGGGACAACTCGTCCCTCTCGGCCTCCGCCTTCTTGACACGCTCCACCAGATTCACATCGTCCTTCTTGTCATCCAGTATCTTGGCCGCCTGCTCTTTTGTGAATTTCAGGGGGCTGAAGCACAGCAGGATGCGCCATGCCGCAAAGTCATCCACCTTGTAGATGCGTTCAAACACCTCGTCCTGCAGTTCGTATTCGTCCTCGCCAAGACCCTTTTCCTCGCGGTACGCCTTGTACCCGTCCGAATGGAAATAGTCCTCCAAATCCTTGTGAAGCTGGGTATGCACTGGATACCAGGACGCGAACACGCCATTGCAACTGGCCTCGTTGAACTCGTTCTTCTCCACGTCCTTGATGACGATCTTCTCCATTCTGGAACGGAATTTGGGATCCAGTCTGAAGCCGCCCATTGTGCACAACTTCGCCAGCACGGCATTGGACAGAATATATGCCCTCAGGCTATCCCAGGGCAATTCCGCCAGCATTCCAGTAAAAACGTCCTTTAATTCGACGCCTTCAATCTTTTCATTGTTGCCCAACATTCAGGCCATACTCCTTTGTAAGCAAATCCTGCGCCTTGCTCAACACAGCAGCGGCAATCTGCCGACGCAAAGACATCTCCAACTTTCCAAGTGCCATCGACATCGTCACAGCAACATCGTCATTCCCCTCAGCCTCGGCAGTCGCCAAGGTCTCACGGCAGAACAGGACCGCCTCACGCCAGCGGTTCTCCTGGCACAGCACCGCAATGCGGCTCAATGCCTCAGAACTGGGATCAGACGGGACAGCCTCTTCTTCCTCTTCCTGCGACGGCTGCTGTACATTATTACGGGATTTGGCACGCTCTAGACGACGCTTGGTCTTCTTGTCAAGAACCAGCTCCTCGTCGTCATCATATTCGTAAAATCTGTTCTTCTTCGCCATAACCAGGCGCACCCGCCATTATGCACAATTCAGAAAAAGAACGGCACCGCAACCTAGAAGTTGGTGCCGTTTCATAAAAGTCTAAAATTGGAGGCGCGGACCGGAATTGAACCGGTGTAGGAGATTTTGCAGACCTCTGCCTAACCACTTGGCTACCACGCCTCGTTCTGAAAACGCGCATAATATACCGCGCTTTTTATTTCTCGCAAACCAATTGAAAACTTTTTTGATTTTTTTATCCACAGATTGGCGGAATGCCTCACTTAATGACATTGGGTCGAGTGCAAGTCAGTCTATCGCCCTCTTTCTTCGCGCATACATATCGCCCAATTTTCATGTGCACGTACCTTGTTTGGGATGCTTCCCCCACCCACCTTCCGCAACTAACATAGCCTCTGAAATCCAGGTTTTCAAGGGGAGAAGCAAAGATGTATAATGGTTGTCATTTTTATATGAAACCTTCTGCGAAATTGAATTTTCCTATAATATTTATTGGGTTAGGAATTACCAGATTAGCCATCAATCATCA
>JAFYGL010000467.1 GCA_017543165.1 Victivallales bacterium
AAAGGAGACATTATGAAACTGCGTTTTCAGTCCTGTTATCTGGATACGCCCATTGTCAGAGGGCGGGTATATGATTTGTTTGTGCCAAAGTCAATCACAAAGGACACAGCGGTCTTTTTTGTGCATGGCGGTGGCTGGACTGGCGGTTCGCGCACAGGTTCCCATATTTTCTGCGATATGCTGAATCAGCTGGGATATGTTTGCGCCACCACTGATTACAGGCTTGATGTCAATGCTTTCGAGCAACTCAAGGACATACGCGAGGCATACGACGACTTCGTGTCTTGGCTGAAGGCCAATTCACGCCCATTGCGGATTGCGGTGCGCGGCAGCAGTGCGGGCGCCCATCTGGGGGCATTGCTGGCGCTGACCAGGCCAGGGCAGATTCCAGGCGAGGCAAAAGCCACGCTGGAGAACGATTGGGTGCAGCCTGAATGCGCGGTGCTGCAGTCAACACCGATTTCATTTGAGCCATGGGATGAGATATTCCCCCATGTCTGGGTTTCCATGCAAAGGGCGGCTGGCGAACCTTGGGCAAAGGCGCCAGAACGTTACAAGGCACTCTCTCCAAAGGAATACCTGGACAAGTCGAACCCGCGTATTTTATTCATGGAAGCGGAATGCGAACACATGTTCCCAGCCAGTTTCAATCGTGAGTTCATGGAAAAGCAGAATGCCCTGGGCATACCCTCCGTGATGAAGCACTACCCAATGGCTGAACACGGCTTCTTCTACGATGTCACCCGCAAATGCCAGAAACAGGCCTGGCGGGATTTCCTGGATTTCATTTGATTTTTATTTGCTGTTTGTTGTGCGCGGCAGGCTGCGGGACTGCCATTCGTTTTTTCCCTTGCATGGTGCTCCGCGCGGCCATTGGCCGCGCAGAAACATTCGCCTTTATAGGACCTCATGGAGGTTCTGCGCAGAAAAATCATGCCATGGTTTTGCGTCCTTGCGTCTTTGCATTAAGTTACAGGCGATAATAAGCAATTATGACCTTCCAAGGGGACAATATGACTATAGCGGCTGTAATACTGTGTGCTGGAAAAGGCACCAGGATGAATGATGATTCCAAGAACAAGGTGTGCTTTGATTGCGCGGGAGTTCCTGTAATCAAGCGCATCATCGGCAATATGCGCCAGGCTAGAATATCACGTTTTGTGCTGGTTGTGGGGCATTGTGCTGAAAGCGTGATGGACTGCCTGGCGGACGAGCCTGGAGTCGTCTATGCCTACCAGAAGGAGCAGAAGGGCACGGGCCATGCTGCGCGATGCGGGCTCGATGCATTGGCGCAACTGGGTTTCAAGGGCAGGGCGATAGTGTCCATGGGGGACAAGATAGTCGCACCAAATGTCATACATGACTTGAGGAAGGCCTCTTCGGAAGCCGAGGCGGTCTGGGGTGTGCAGCCCGTGGCGGTAAATCATGGCGGCGGTCGCGTTGTTGTTGCAGATGGGCAGCCATACGGCGTTGTGGAATGGGCCGATGTGGCATATCATTCGCTGGCAGGGCATCCCAGCCAGGAATGGCAGGGCATCCTTGACGCGATGAAGCTGAACTCCAAGAAGGCCGCCAAGGTAATGGAGCGGGCCACTTCAAAGCCGCCTGTGGACGGCGTCAATTTGAATGGCAGGCACTTCAGCTCGGCTGAGCTCCGCGCAGTGGAGTATGCCAATGCAGGGCTTTACTGCTTTGATGTGAAAGCCGCCATGGACGCCATCGGCAAATGCGGTTCCGACAACGCACAGGGCGAAATATATCTAACAGACACCCTGGAGATATTCGCCTCTCGCAAGGCGGCAAAGTTGCTTGAGATAGAACGCCATGAGGATATGCTGACATTCAGCACGCGCCCTGAACTGCGTGAGATGAGCCGCTATTTTCTACCTGAAGTGGAGGCTTGCCTGGCATCCCTTCGCAAGGGCGAGTGGGCTGCGCGTTTTGCGGACATATACGGCGCCGCCGCAACTGGCCAGGAGGAGCGTTATGTGCAATTGCTGGAGGCATTCCTGAAACGACATGGCAATCGCCGCATCATGATAGTGCGGGCGCCAGGCAGGGTTAATCTGATGGGGCGGCATATTGACCATCGTGGCGGAAACGCCAATGTGATGACCATTGACAAGGATACCGTGGTGGTGGCGTCTCCACGGGAGGACGACATTGTCACTGCCTCCAATATTGACGATATGTATCCCGATACGGAGTTTTCCATTTCGCAATGCCTGGCGTTGGGCGGCAATGCACCAGACTGGCTGTCCTATCTGGATGCCGCGCCAGTCAAGGCGGAGCTGGCGGCGCATCGCGGGCATTGGGTGAACTACATAAAGTCCGCAGTGCTGCGTTTCCAGATGGCGATGGACATACCGCTGCGCGGGATGGATATGCTCATTACAGGGAACATTCCCGTCGCCGCCGGGCTTTCCTCGTCTTCATCAGTGGTGGTGGCGACTGCGGAATTGGTGACTGGTCTGAATTGTCTCAACATCTCCACCAGGAGTTTCATTGACTTTTGCGGCGAAGGCGAGTGGTTCGTGGGTTCCAGGGGCGGCGCCTCCGACCATGCGGCCATGAAATGCGGGCAGCGCAATTATATACGCCAGTTGCAGTTCAAGCCATTTGCCGTGGGGCGCAGTTTCCCGTTCTCGGACAAATATTCAATCGTGGTGGCGGACAGCTGCCAGCAGGCGCGCAAGTCAGGCGACAGCAAGGACATCTTCAATGCCCGTGTAGCCGCGTACGAGTGCGCGTTCATGCTGCTGCGCAAGGCGTATCCACAATATGGATGGCGCGAATTCCGTGAATTGGCCGAGGTGGAACCCGAAACGGAAATCTACAAGATGATGAAGTTGCTGCCTTTGAGCGCCACGCGTGAGGAATTGTCAAGGCTTCTGCCTTTGCAGACTGCTGAACTCAAGAAGATATTCTCCACCCACAAGGACCCAGGCTCATACGAGTTGCGTGGAGTGGCTCTGTACGGCATATCTGAATGCAAACGTGCATTGATGCTTGGTGAATTCCTGGAGAAGAAGAACTATGCCGCCGTGGGCGAGATGATGAATATAAGCCATGATGGCGACCGCCTGGAGGGGCAGGACTGCTCGGACCAGGCACTTGACGCCCTGGCTGACGCCAAGGCGCCCGTGTGGCGTCAGTACGGGGCATACCGCTGCTCAACTGAACGCATTGACGAGATGTGCGATTTGCTGAAGGCCATGCCAGGCGTGCTTGGATGCTCCCTGGCGGGCGCAGGTCTTGGCGGAAGCGTGATTGCCATCGTTGAGGCAACAGCGGCACCGCAGGTGATTGACAAACTCAACCGTGAGTTTTACGATAAATATGGCTTGCCCCATTGCGCAGGCAGCTACCGCCCAAGTGTAGGCTCAAGACTAGTTAGCTGAGTGGACAGTGGTCTGTGGACCGTGGACTGTGGACTGTGGACTG
>JAFYGL010000468.1 GCA_017543165.1 Victivallales bacterium
ACATTGGAAATCAGTGACAAGGCCCCTGATATGCATCCCCAGGTCAGCGTCATCTGCAAATCACCTGCATGGGGACGCCTGAATATGCTATAGGCAAGCACCATCACCCAGCCCACTATGCTGACAAATGCACCGCAGGACTTGTCCTTGCCAGAAGACTTGTCTCCACTGGAAATCAACTTGAAGAGGAAGTCATTCACCGCCCCGCACAGCAGGCAGCACAACGCATATACAATCGCCATAATCCTTATCGTCTCGACATTTTTACCGTAATCACAAAATGCGGCAAAACATAAATCCTGGCAGGCATAATTCAAGTCGCCAGCAACAACTAAATCAAGGGCGCGACGCCTTAATCGGCGCACGAGGCTCTCCCGCAGCGCGGGGCTCTCTCGTAGCGCGGGGCTTCAGCCCCGCGGTAAATAAAAACCTATTCCTCAAAGTCCAGCATGCAGACGCGGGTGACTTCGGAGGCCGTTGTCAGGTTCATGGACACCTTCAAATCGCCGTCTTCCTTAAGGGTGCGCATTCCGTGGCGCTTTGCGATTGCGGTGAGTTCCGTGCTGTCCTTATGGGCATTTATCGCGGTACGCAGTTCATCGTTTATCTGCATTAGTTCAAATATGGCGATACGCCCCCTGTATCCACTGCCTGAGCAGTTGCGGCATCGCCTGGAATTGTCCTCTGGCTCACGGCCAGTTCCATTGCACTTCGTGCAGATGCGGCGCACAAGGCGCTGGGATGCTATGCCAAGAAGCGAAGACGAAATCAGGAAACTCTCCACGCCCATTTCAACAAGACGGGTAACCGCGCCAGCGGCGTCATTTGTATGAAGCGTGCTTAGCACCAGGTGTCCAGTCAATGCCGCATGGATTGCGATTTCCGCTGTTTCCCTGTCACGGATTTCGCCGACCAGTATCACATCAGGGTCCTGGCGGACGATTGCGCGCAAACCGCTGGCGAATGTCAGGCCTATCTGGGATTTAACGTGTATCTGCGTCAGCCCTTCCATCTGGTATTCAACAGGGTCCTCGATGGTAATGATCTTCCTGTACTCCGCATTGAGCACCGCCATGATGCAATACAAGGTCGTGGTCTTTCCTGAGCCAGTAGGCCCCACCACAAGTATCATGCCGTGAGGCATCTTGAACATGGTCTCCAGGGCGGTTCTGTTGTCAGGCAGGAGGCCAACCTTGTCCAGGTCGAAAATTGCAGTGTCTTTCTGCAACAGACGCAGAACTATGCTTTCGCCGTGCATGCATGGCACGGTGCTGACACGCACGTCAATGGGATTCGGGCCATTCAGGTCAATACGGCCATCCTGTGGGAGACGGCGCTCCGCAATGTTCATTCCAGCCAGCAACTTGATACGGGAGGCAATGGCGGAATACTGGTTCTTCGGGGGACGCATGACCACCTGCAACAAGCCATCCACACGAAAACGTATGACCACTTCGTTTTCGGCAGGCTCCACATGGATATCGCTGGCGCCCATTTCCTGGGCACGGGTGAATATGTCACTCACCAGCCTGACAATGGGGGCCTCCCTGGCAAGATCCCGCAAGGCCTGTTCGCTGTCCCCGTCCGCCAAATCCACATCTGAATCCTGCTTGTCATAGAGAGAGGAAATATATCGTTCGATATACGAGCGGCGCGTCAGAACGAATCTTGCCTCCAT